>NZ_JASJFF010000099.1:0-21411 GCF_030065435.1 Microcystis sp. M53603_WE2 | reverse complement strand
TAGAGGCTGAAACCGCGGTGCTGCGTCGTCGTCGTCGTCGTTCCTCCGCCACTGTCGATGAGTCATGAGCGCAGAACCCTTAATTGCCGGTGTCGATGAGGTGGGGCGCGGGGCTTTATTTGGCCCCGTGGTGGCGGCGGTAGTGGTCACTGTCCCCTCTGGTTTTGCACGGCTGTGGGAGTTGGGGGTGAAGGATAGTAAGCAACTTAGCCCCCAAAAACGGCAAAAGTTGAGCCGGCAAATACAACGGGATTTTGTTTGTCGCATCGGTTATGCTACGGTGAAAGAGATCGATCGCTTGAATATTTTTCATGCTTCCCTACTGGCAATGAGCAGAGCGATCGGGAAATTACCCCTTTCCCCCAATCTTTGCTTGATCGATGGCAAGCACATTATTAAAGATTTGTCAATCCCCCAAAAGGCGGTAATTCAGGGAGATCAACAATCCCCGGTAATTGCGGCAGCTAGTATCGTGGCCAAAGTCTGGCGCGATGACTTAATTACTCGTTGGCACAGACGCTATCCCGATTATGGACTCTCTCGTCACAAGGGTTATGGCACGGCTCAACACCTAGAAGCGATTGGCAACTATGGACTTACTTCTCAGCACCGGCGCTCTTTTAGTCCCTGTCAATGATAAGGCGTTGCTGAATCAAGGTATGAATGCCGACTGTGCAGGTTCCCGTGCAAAAGTTAGTTTGCATCTAGGTTTTAAAAATCCCAGAAAAGAAGATTCATATCTCAAATCAGCAACCCCGTCAAAACTACTCTTCAACAATTTCGACTTTTTTGGTAGCAAGGGGTTCTTGGGTGACAATTTCTACTTCAATAGCCTTTTTCAGGTTAAGTTTTAGAACTGGAGAAATTGGCAAACCTTTCACCTCATTGATGAGATATTCTTGAGTTTCTGTTTCACGACGTTGGAGATATACCGCTTTCAGCACTGCCTCAATGCCATAACCCGTAACCATGTCACCAATAATAGTAGAGATACCTAAGACCCCAAGTCCGCCAATTACCCCCAGCGGACCGCCTAACCCCAAAAGTGCGTAAATCATGGGATAGGTAGTGCTACTGGATGCGGCAACAGCAATAATGAAAATAATGCCGGGGAGTCCAAGAGAGGCAAGTTTTTGAAGGACTTCATCCAGAGAAATTCCCCAAGACACAAGTTTTTTGTTGATTTCTGCGGGATTAATGCCGAGAAAATCCTGGGGAATGACGGGTGCGGTAGTTTCCGTCATTGATGAGACTCCTAAAATCACTAAGTTGGATTGGTTGCTAGGGATTTCAGTCATATAAAGTCCATGGTCAGGCAAAGGCGTACAATAGCGGTCGTCTGGGTATTCAGATGCCTGGCAGCATTCTACATCAGTCTTACTGTTCACACAACTTGTAGAAAATCCTCAGTTCTTAAGGAAATAGACATTTCTGTGCATTTTCGGGTTAACCCCTAGAGCATCTCCCAGAGGGCAGCCAGAATGGACAAGCTGACAGTTTAGATACTGTCTCTTTTGTCAAGTTTAATTTATACTAAAATTGATACGCTTACCAATCTCGGGCAGAGCTATTGTTATCACACAGCAAGATTAATGTTAATATCCTACAGTCATCAGTTCATTTTTTTTCATGTCACAAAAGCTGCGGGGACAAGCGTTAAAGCAGTCTTAGAACCTTATGCACAACAACCTGAAAAATTCAAAATTAATCGCCCTCCCAGAATGTTAGGAGAGCAAATCAATCCCCTATATGAAATGTGGGAATCCTCTCTTTGGCACGCTAAAGCCAGAGATATGCAAAAAGAACTGTCAGAGGAAGTATATAATAATTTTTATAAATTTTCTTTTGTCAGAAATCCTTGGGATTGGCAGGTATCCTATTATCATTTTATTCTTAAGGAGAAAGATCATGTCAGACATGAATTGGTTAAATCTCTGGGCAGTTTTGAAGAATACTTGGAATGGGTTATTAGTACCAAAAATCCCTTTCCCAAAGGAGCACCTAAACTACAAAAAGACCTTATTACTGACTTAGAAGGCAAAATAATAGTTGACTTTGTTGGTAGATATGAAACTTTAGAAGCTGATTTTGATCTGGTCTGTCAAAGGCTAAATATTAAAGCTTCTCTGCCCTGTTTAAACAAGTCAAAACATCGTGATTATCGAGAATATTACAACAACAGAACCAGAAAATTAGTAGAAAAACACTTTCAGGATGACATCGCCCTATTTGGCTACACATTTGATAGTTATCAATCTCAAATTGCATCGGAAAAATTTTTCCTCACAGCTGCCGGGGGTTATTGAGAGTTTACAAAAATTTAGCTAAACCAATTTTCTGCCCAGGGGTTTAAAAGCAGCGTCTATGTGAGATATTCTAACAATAGTCCATTGACAAGACAAAATCTAATGATTTCACAAGCCTCTTCTCCCATTACTTTGACAGAGCCAGAACAAATCCAGCCAAGAAATATGAGTGACCTAATTGTCGATTATTTAGAGCAATTAGGGGTAGAGTACGTTTTCGGCATCCCGGGAGGACATAACAGTGCCTTCTACGAAGCCTTAGCACGCAGCGAAAGACGCGGGGGGGTTCGTGCCGTTTTGACTTGTCACGAAACCGGTGCCGCTTTTATGGCTGATGGTTATGCTCGTGAAACCGGAAAAATCGGGGTTTGCTGCGGCACAACTGGACCCGGTAGCACCAATTTCATTACAGGATTAGCCTCAGCTTATGCTGAAGGGATACCTCTACTTGTTATCACCGCACAAACTGCCCTACCTCATTTTAGCTGGAGTGCCTTTCAAGAATCATCGCCCGATACCATTGATACAGTGGCCATGTTTAAGCACTGTACCCGTTATAACACCCTCGTCACTCACCCCAATCAATTAGAAAGAAAATTAGCAGCGGCATTAACAACAGTTTTACATTCACCTTTTGGACCGGCTCATCTTAGTATTCCTGTGAATATTTTCCGGGTTGAGTCTCCCTCATCCCTTGCTTATCCCCAGGTAGCGACTCAAGCTGCTGCATTAGTTGATTTAAAAGCCTTAGATGAGCTTGATAGTACCATAAACAATATCTTAGATCAAGGTCAAACCATCGCCATCTGGGTTGGTCAAGATTGTAGGAAAGCCACCCCAGAAATTATGGCATTAGCCGAATTAATTAACGCTTCTATTGTCACAACTCAAGGCGGTAAAACCTGTGTTAATCCTTATCATCCTTTAGTAAAAGGTGTCTTTGGTTTCGCCGGACATCAAACGGCCCGCCAAGCTTTAACCGATGATTCTGTTGCTTTAATTTTAGCGGCTGGGATGAACTTAGGCCAATGGGAAACCTCGGCTTGGGATCAGAAATTGTTAACTAAAAAAATAGTTCATATTCATCACGCAAGGGACTATTTTAAAAGTTCTCCGATGGCCAGTTTACACATTCAAGGTACAATCAAAACTACCTTGGCAGAATTACTAAAAAGATTGCAGAAAACTCGGCAAAGGGGACAATTAAAACCGGAGTTATCAGCGAGCTTATCCCCTGAATTTTACCAGCCTTATCAACCCGCTCACATTACCGTTAAAGAACCGGATAGCTATCGACTTTCAGAGGATAATTCCCCTGTTAAACCCCAGCAATTAATCGGTGAACTCCTACAACATTTTCCCCCAGAAACTCGCTATTTAGTCGATGTGGGTAATTGGTTAGCTTGGACAATTCACTATTTCTTCCCACCCCGTCCGGAAAATTTCCGTTTAGCTGTGGCAACTGCCCCCATGGGTTGGGGAATTGGCAGTGCGATTGGAACAGCTATGGGGGCAAAAAATACCCCAGTGGTTTGTCTGACAGGTGACGGATGTTTCCTAATGCACGGCAACGAACTTGCTGTTGCTGTTGCTGAAAAATTACCGATTATTTTTATCATTCTTAATGATCAATCTTTTGGTATGGTTAAACACCGACATCTGCAAACGGGAGTAGAACCCCTAGAGTTTGCTTTACCATCAGTAGATTTTAGTCAAATTGCTCGGGGAATGGGAGCGAATGGTTATATTATTCGTAATAGTCAAGACTTGCAGGAATTAGATTATGAGGCAATTTATCGGGATGGCAAACCTACCGTCTTAGATGTGCGAATTGATTCGGAATATGTTCCCCCCATAGGAATGTTTTAAAGCCACGAACAATGATCAATACCTTTAACTCAAAAGCGATGTCCTATACCGAGTTAGCAGCCAAGCGATTACTAATTAATTCTTTGCCTAAAAGTGGCACTCATTTGTTGGCTAAGTCCGTTGAAATTCTGGGCTATAAAGAACATTTTGAGGATCGAGAAGTTCAAGAAGTGCCTCTATTTTTTAACTATCGAGAAGTTAAAAAAAGAATCGAGCATCAAACTCAATTTAGCCAACAACAGATTAGCATAGGGGCCTTAACCCCCTACTATGTAGATTTGGCGATTGTTCGACATTGGTTAACTCTGATTGCCGAAAAGCAATACATTTTAGGTCATATTCCTTGGACACCTCTGTTAACCCCAATTCTTCAGGACTTAAATTATCAGCATATCTTCATTATTCGTGATCCTCGTGCTGTTATAGCTTCCTCAATTCCCTTTGTTTTAGATACGGGAAAAATGCCAGCAAGACACTTTTTAGAAGAGGATTTTAAGTCCATGTCTCCTAGCCAAAGATTAGATTTTATTTTAGTGGGAGGCTATGGGGCAAAAGCGGGAGTAGAAATCAGAAATTTTGCCGAAGTTTTCCGTTCTATGTTAGCTTGGTCTCAAGAGCAAAATTGTTTATTTATCCGTTTTGAGGATCTGGTGGGAGAACAGGGAGGTGGCAAGTCGGAAAAACAAAGGGAGACGATGGAAAAAATTTGCCACCATTTGGATATTCCTTTTAATGAAACTATTGCTTCTCAGTTGGGGGAAATTTATAACCCTTCTGCTAGAACATTTAGAATGGGGAAAATAGACGGATGGAAAGACTCAATAGAGCCGGCAGATATCGAAAAATTAAACACCTATTGTCAACCATTATGTCAAGAGGCGGGTTATGAAATGTCTTGAGTTATACCTAGGATTAGTCTGATAAATTCCCAGTTTATTGATGATTATTTTCCTCGATATGGTATGATCCTTCCACGACTTAAAATAAGGAAACACAAAAATGGACTTACAAGCAAATCTTGAGAGATTTAAAAGCAAACACCCCATCAGTCGCAATCATTATATTTCCTATCATAGTATATACAAAGCTACTCCCAGTCTCAAATTCATATTCAAGCATTATTGCCCGATTTATCATATTTCACTAGATGAGTTTTTTGAATATTATCCCCTTTTAGCATTTATTGAATACCTTGTCTATGAAACTGATGCAGAAATGGAAAGCAATCAAAAGGATAGCAGCTCATCAAGTCAGTGTTCTTTGTGGGATTCTAAAAAAATCATCATTCGATATCTTTTAAAAGAATTTGATTTAGAAGATCCTACAATCTTAAAGCACATAGAGAATTTGGGTCAGTATTTTGAATTAGAAAGTCAGCTAGTCACCTCTGAAAAAATCACATTAGAAGATGTAATTCGTGCCTCTGAATTGCGGTCTTCTGACGAGTTAATTCTCCACTGTACCTTGATTGCTATGTCAGGTAAACCTTATAGAGATGAAATTTTTGAGATTATGTCACCCATACATATTCTGCTAGAATTTCATGATGATTTTCTTTCCTATCAAGAGGATAGGGCAGCCGGTAATTATAATACCTACTGGATGTTTCAGAAATTGTATGGAGAGGAAGCACACCATTATTTAAAAGCAGAAATAGACCGTTACAGTAAGCTATTTGAGGAAACCCTTAAACGATTATCTGAACAAGACCAGGAATTTTATTCAGCAAAATGGTCTCGTTTATGGCAAAATGTATTTCCCTATTTCTCTAGTGCTGAACTTCTTCGTCAGACTGTTTTAGAAGGGGTTTAAACCTGTTATTTGACCGCGGAAACTTATTTGCTTAAAAATTCAAAACAAGGAGAAAACCAAATGACCCCATTGATATCCATTGAGCGGCTTAAAAGCAAACAAACTATTAGTCGAATCCCTTACATTTCCTATCATAGTCTATTCAAAGCTATTTCTGTAATCCACGTTTCTTTAAGGCTATATTGTCCGATTTATAATATTTCTGATGATGAGTTTTTGGAACTTTCTCCACTCTTAGCACTTATTGAATCTTCTGTCTATGAAACTGATATAGAAACAGAAAACAATCAAAAGAATAGCAATCTATCACCTCACCTTGCTCCCTGGGACAATAGAAAGATAATTATTCAATCTTTTTTAAAAGAATTTAATTTAGAACACCATACAATTTTAGAACAAATAGATAACTTAGGTGAATATTTTGAATTAGAAAGTCAGCTAGTAGCTTCTGAAAAAATAACATTAGAGGATGTAATCCGTGCTTCCAAATTGCGTTCATCTGATTTGAGGATTATCCACACTATTCTAGTTCAGATGTCAGGTAAATCCTACAGAGCGGAAATTTTTGAAATTCTCTCACCGACAGAAATCTTGAGTGAATTTCAGGATGATTTTTGTTCCTATAAAAGGGATGTGGCAGCAGGTAATTACAATACTTACTGGATGTTTCAGAAATTGTATGGAGAAGAAGCACACCATTATTTAAAAGCAGAAATAGACCGTTATAAAAATCTATTTGAAGAGAAACTCAAGCTATTTCCTGAAGAAGAACAAGAAAGATATACAAAAAAATGGTCTCGTTTCTGGAAAAGATATTCTTATCTCTCTAGTGCTGAACTTATTCGTCAAGTAGCTCTGGAAGGGGTCGAAAATAATGAATAATTAGCCATCCCATAGCCTGCTATTATTAAAATCTGCATCACTATTCATTGGAAAATTCAAAATTAGGAGCATCAAAAATGAATCTACAGGACTTAGAGATTTTGTATGAGAGTCTTAAAAGCAAACAACCAAGCAGTCAAACCCGTTACATCTCTTATCATAGTCTATACAAAACTGCTTTTATGTTTAAATCTATTTTTAAGCAATATAATATGATTGATGACGTTTCTCTTGATGAGTTTCTTTTATGTTATCCAGTTTTAGCATTGATTGAATCTTTAATCCATGAAGTCAATATTGATCTAGGAAGCAATCAACAGAATAACTTATCATGGGATGCTAGAAAGAAAATCATTCAATCTTTTTTAAAGGAATTTAACTTAGAACATCCTACTATCCTAAATGCCATGGAGAGCCTGGGAGAATTTTTTCAACTCGGGAGTCAGTTAGTGACTTATGAAACAATAACTAATCAAGATGTGATTCGTGCTTCTGAATTGCAGTCTTCCGAGATCAATATGCTTTACTTTACTTTAATTTCAATACTAGGTAAACCTTACAAAACTGAAGTTTTTGAGCTTATGTCACCCATAAACACTTTGCTAGAATTTCATGATGATTTTCGTTCCTATCAAGAGGATAGGGCAGCAGGTAATTATAATACCTACTGGATGTTTCAGAAATTGTATGGAGAGGAAGCACACCATTATTTAAAAGTAGAAATAGACCGTTACAGTAATCTATTTGAGGAAACCCTGAAAGGATTATCTGAACAAGAACAAGAAGTTTATTCAGCAAAATGGTCTCGTTTATGGCAAGATGTATTTACCTATTTCTCTAGTGCTGAACTTCTTCGTCAGACTGTTTTAGAAGGGGTTTAAACCTGTTATTTGACCGCGGAAACTTATTTGTTTAAAAATTCAAAAAGGAGAAACTAAAATGAACCCGCAAATGTCCCCTGGTATGATTGAAAGAAAAAAAACCGTTAGTCAAATCCCTTATATTTCCTATTATAGTATCTATAAAGCTACTTCAGTTTTAAAGCCGTTTTTCAAAATATATTGTCCAATTTATAATATTTCTGATGATCAATTTTTTGAATTTTATCCCCTCTTAGCATTTATTGAATATCTGATCTACGAAACCGATGTAGAACTAGAAGAGAGTAATCAAAAAGATGGCTCACTATTAACTCAAGTTTCTCCCTGGGATGCCAGAAAAAAAATTATTGAATCTCTGTTGCATGAACTTGGTGTAGAAGGCTCCGCAATTTTAGCACAAGCAGACAACTTAGGTAAATATATTGAATTAGAAGGTCAGCTAATTGCTTCTGAAAAAATAACTTATGAGGACTTACTTCTTGCTTCTGAACTAAGGTCTTCTGATTTGAGGATTCTACATTCTGCTTTAGTTCAGATTTCAGGTAAACCCTACAGAAGTGAAATTTTTGATCTGATGTCACCTCTAGAAGTTTTACTAGAATTTAATGATGATCTTCGTTCCTACAAAAAGGATATCGCAGCAGGTAGTTACAATACCTACTGGATGTTTCAAAAATTGTATGGAGAGAAAGCGCATCATTATTTAAAAGCAGAAATAGACCGTTATAAAAATCTATTTGAGGAGAAACTTAAGCGATTTCCTCAAGAAGAACAAGCGATGTATTTAGTAACATGGTCTCGTTTTTGGCAAAGATTTCCCTATCTCTCCGATGCCGAACTTATTCATCAGGTTGCTCTAGAAGGGATTAAAAAAACACATGACTAAACCTGTGACTCAACAGTTAGACCTGAAAGCGGAAGTAAATTTGGATTCCTCGATTCAATTTGAGCAATCGCTTTCCAAGAATGTACTAGAGCCAAAAGCTATCTTATTGACAGGAGCAACTGGTTTTCTTGGTGCTTATTTACTCGAAGAACTTCTCCAGAAAACCAGCGCAGATATTTATTGTTTAGTTCGCTGTTCTAATATAGAAGAGGGTAAAAATCGTCTTCAAAAAAACTTAGAGTTTTATTCTCTTTGGCAAGATGGTTTTAATTCTCGTCTTATTCCTATTGTTGGAGATTTAGGGAAACCTTTATTCGGTCTTTCTCAACTAGCATTTAATGAATTAGCGGCAATAATTGATATTATTTATCACAATGGAGCTTGGGTTAACTCTGCTCGTCCCTATTCTACTTTAAAACCGGTAAATGTCTTGGGGACGCAGGAAGTGCTAAGGTTAGCTAGTAGGGAGCAAACTAAACCCGTTCATTTTGTTTCGACTCTTGGGGTTTTTCTCGGTGATAATCAGGAGGAAATTGCAAAAATTACTGAAATGGATAGCCCTAATTTTGTTAATCTTCAAGGAGGTTATCGCCAAAGTAAATGGGTGGCAGAACAATTAGTGATGGTCGCACAAAAAAGAGGATTACCTGCTTGTATTTATCGTCCTTCAAGAATTATCGGGAATAGTAAAACGGGGATTAACGGTAATTTCCAAGATTTCCTGTGTATTTTGCTAAAGGGTTGTATTCAATTAAAAAAATTCCCCGCTTTAAACACACAAATAGATATCGTTCCCGTTGATTATGTCAGTCAGGCAATTGTCGGTTTATCCCAGCAAAAAAACCATGCTGGTCAAGTATTTCATTTAATTAATTCTCAGCTAATTTCCTGGGAAACTTTCTTTAATTCTCTTCAACTTTTAGGCTATTCCTTAGAAAAAGTTGATTATGATAATTTTTATGCCGAATTAAAATATCAATTGTCCCAGTCTCCCAAGAACACACTATATTCATCTTTATTACTGCTTTTGAAACTGTCAAAACTATTTTCCCCTGATAAGCTAGAATTTGACGCAACTCGAACATTGATAGAATTAACAGAGCTATCTATCTCCTGTCCCGTTATTGATGAAAAATTGCTCAGTTTATATTTTTCTTACTTTCAGAAAGTTGGCTATTTTCCCCCTGTTCTAGACCATAATTTATAGGAAAAATCTTCAATTCTTGCTATATACTTTTAAGATTTTGGAAGATGGTAATTGGCTGATGAGGATTCGTAACAATTTCCGACCATATCTGCATGAAATCTCGGTTAATTTGAGTCATTGAATCAAGCTCAAAATAATCTTTTTTATATTGCCACCAACCCTTAAGAGAGGGTTTTGGGGAAGTTTTATTTTCCCAGAGTATTAACTCTAAGTCGGGCCTAACTTCAAACTCTTCCATTTCCCAAGATGTCACCTCTAACCCAGGTAGTTTCAATTCTTCTTCGGGGGACTCTGACAAAACCGTAATAACTGCTTTAAAACTAGAATTATCAAGGCGATATTCTGGTTTAATGACTTTGGCTAAATGCTCAAAGGGAATATCTTGATACTCTAAGGCTTCTAATACTACCCTTCGCACTTGCGTTAGTAACTCTCTAACAGTAGGATTACCACTTAAACTAACTCGGAGCAACATTATATTACTAATTAAACCGATTAGAGGCTTCAGGTGTGGATGATTACGAGCGTCACGGGGAGCGCGGATGATAATATCTTCACAGCCACTATAGCTATAGAGTAAAACAGCAAAGGCTGTTAGTGCAGTCATAAATAAAGTGATTCTTTGCTCTTGACAGAGGATGTTTAATTTCTCTGTGAAATCCCCAGGAATTTCAAAATCAAAATTAGTCCCTAGACTTGAAACCGATGAATCGGATAATTTATCGCCAGATTTAGACGGCGAAATCAGGTGTGGGGGAATTTTTAAGGTTGGTGACTCTCCCGCTTCTAAAATACGTTTATAGTGGTTAATTTTCGGCTCAATTAGTTGAGAACTAAAGGATTTTAGTTGCCATTGAACATAATCAACATACTGGATAGGTAAGGGAGGTAAAGGGGAGGAATCACCTAAGACAAAAGCCTGATAAAGTAGCTCCAATTCTTTAAAAAAGAGCGTCAAGGATGAATTGTCTATAATAATATCGTGGATGTGAGTGAGGAGAATGTGCTCCTTCTCATCCAAACGAATTAATATCAGTCTGATTAAGGGGCCATTAATCAAGTCGAAGGGTTGATTAATAATCTCTTGTAATAATCTTGCTAATTCCTCACTTTTCTGGTTCTCTGGCCAGGGTTGTAAATCAATTATGGGTAGGTTTTTTTCGGTGTAGGGGTTAATTAACTGAACGGGGGAACCGTTGACTTCTCGAAAGGTGACACGCAATATTTGATGGCGATAGATAATCTCATTCAAGCTGGCTGTTAAAACTGCTAAATTGAGGTTTCCTTTAAGGTAGTGTCGTCTAAAATTACCTGAAAAATGGATGACTGTGTTGGATTTTTCATAGGACCATCTTTTCTGTTGAGTCAAAGATAAGGGAAAATAAGGACAGCCAGATAAGGAATCAATTTCTGGGGAAGAATCGGCAATAAAATTCTCGTCGATTAAGGGATTAATTACCTCATTAAATTTTATCTTCTCAATTTTTTCGATTAGTTCTGGATGATTTTTCCGTAAATATTCGGCAAATTCAGCCACCGTTGCGGCATCAAGAATAGTTTCTACAGCAAACTTTTTTTCAAAATGAGACTCTAGCCTCTTACAGAGGGCAATAACTTTGAGGGAATGTCCCCCCAATTCAAAAAAGTTCTCATCAATTCCTACTTTTTCTAATTCCAAAACCTCTGCCCAAATTGCGGTTAATAGTTCTTCCTCTGGGTTTCGTGGCGGTGTAACCAGACGAGAAGTGTCATAATTTAGAGGCAATTTAGCTAAAGCTACACGGTCAACTTTATCATTGGGGGTCAAAGGCATCTTTTCTAAAATTACTAATGCCTGGGGAATCATATAATGGGGTAACTTTTCTTTGAGATAGTCGCGCCATTGAGTGAGAACTTGCTCGACTTTAACGGTGGGATTAATAACAGCATAAGCGATTAATTGAGGATCATTTAACTGCTCTTGACGGACAATGACTACCGCTTGGTGAATGGCGGTATTTTCGTTTAAGATGCCTTCAATTTCCCCTAATTCAATTCTTAAACCGCGAATTTTAACTTGAAAGTCTATGCGCCCTAACCATTCAATATTACCATCGGGAAGATAACGGGCTAAATCGCCGGTTTTGTATAACCTCGCCGATGGATTATTATCAAAAGGATGGGGAATAAATTTTGCCGCAGTTAATTCGGGACGATTGAGATATCCCCTAGCTAAACCTACTCCCCCAATATGTAATTCTCCCGCAACCCCCACAGCAACTTTTTTGAGAGACTCATCAAGGATATAAGCTTGAGTATTGGCAAGAGGACGACCGATAGTTAAGGGACTATCAGGGCTACATTCTGCTATGGTGGCATCAACGGTGGCCTCGGTGGGGCCATAGGCATTAAAAAAGCGTCTTCCCACTGACCACTGGGCCATCAAGGCAGGGGGACAAGCTTCTCCGCCGACAATTAATACCTGTAGGTGTTTTAAGGGTGCTTGAGGGAGGACGGCTAATACTGATGGGGGAATTTGTGCATGGGTAATAGCTTTTTTTTGCAGAAAATTAAGCAAGTTATCCCCCGGAAGTAAGGAGTTAGAATTTCCTAGACAAAGTTGCGACCCCGAACAAATAGCGGTGAAGATTTCCGAAACGGAAGCATCAAAATTTAAGGAAGCAAATTGCAGAACACGACTTGAGGGATTTAAGTTAAATAGTTTAATTTCTGTTTGAACTAAATTAACTACTCCTTTATGAGTAATTAAAACCCCCTTGGGTAGGCCAGTGGAGCCAGAAGTATAGAGAATGTAGGCTAAGTTGTCGGAGTTTACAGTAGTTTTAGGGTTTTCTTGACTTTGTTGAACTAGGGACTGATCTTTATTTAAAAAAATTACTTTTATCTGCTCAAGGGGGAGTTTTATAAGGGGTTTTTCCTGTGTCAATAAGATAGATATACCGGCATCTTCTAGGATGAATTTTAGCCGTTCTTGGGGGTAAGCAGGATCAAGGGGTACATAACACCCTCCCGCTTTGAGAACACCTAAAACCCCGATGATCATTTCTAGGGAACGCTCAACACAGATTCCTATTAATTGTTCTGGTTTTACTCCTAATTCAATTAAATAATGGGCGATTTGGTTGGCCCGGTCATTTAACTGCCTATAGGTTAAGGAGGAATCTTCAAAACTTACCGCAATCTGATTAGGGGTCTTCTCCACCTGGGTTTCAAATAATTGATGAATTGTGGTGGAATAAGAATAATTTTCTGCCCTAAAATTCTTCTCAATTGGCTGTAATTGTACTTCAATCATGATTTAAGTAGCTGGTTATAATTAAATTAAAAATGGATTTTAGGTTCGATCCCCCCTTAGTCCCCCCTTAATAAGGGGGGTGCCAATCCCCCCTTAGTCCCCCCTTAATAAGGGGGGCATCTGAAAGTTTTCAATACCTACCTACTTAAGATAGTGCAAACAATCAATTATGTTTTCTAAGTCTGGTAACACTGTGGCCAATTCCCGTTCATGTTTGCGCCATTTTTCTTGTCTAGGAGCAGATAGGGTTCTTTGAGCGATGGGTAAGGGTTGAGAGAGAATTTGCTCGATTTGTTTGTCTTGATGCAGTTGGGCAAATTGGGCAATATGATTAATGGTTTGCCCGGGATGTTCAATTAAATCCCGATAATTGACCGAACACCAACAGGAAGGGTTGAGGGACTGAAGGTCTTCTATTAGGTAGGAATTAGCCATTTTCCACTGATAGGCGGCAATTTCTACCAGAGAAGATTCCTGGAGAGATGACCAACCGGGTACGAGCAGAAAACTCCACTGACTATGCTCCCAACCGGGTAAGGGTTGATAGCTAATAAAACGATGCGATCGCCATCCTTCTAACAAACTACTAATATTTTCCCTAGCATCTCGATAAAGATAGATAAAGAGAGCATCAGGAAATACGGCCTTTAAGAAAGGAACTCTTAGAGCATTTTTCGGCGTTTTTTCTAAAAAACGAATTTTGTTAGGACTCTCATTTTCAGCAATGTTTAAATATTTTACCCCCTCCCGATTTTGTAATTGTTGGGTAAAACCTTTTCTTAGAGTTGCGCTAATTTCTGGGGTAGCATCGCCTTCATCCAAGCAGTTAGAGCTAAAATTGCGTGTGGCTGGATGTAAAGCGGGTATTCCTTCGATAATTTCGTGACTTTCATCTCCAATTGTCCATAAATCGGGGAATTTAGCCAGGGTTTCAAACAATAAACTACTTCCTGCTCTGGGTGCAGAAACAATAAAAATCGGCTTTTCAAACTCTGGAATTAAGAGGTTTTTATCTTCTACTTCTAGCTGAGATTGGTGCTTTTTTTTGGCAATTAACAAACGTTTTCTCTGATGCAGAGAAAGCATCTCACCCTCCTTTCCCCTCAGGGGTGGGGAAGGCGATAGGGTTGAAAGCATGGAAGTAATAGGATTAATTATCTCTTGGATTGCCACCGATGAAGATAGCCATTTTTGTAATAATGGTGCTATTTTTCGGCTAAATTCCCCGATTAAATCTCGATAGGCTAATTCTCCTCGATAGTTTTGTCCAAATTTGGTAAAAACCGCTTGCCATTGGCTTTGAAATTCTGCCAGTTTTTCGGTCAGTTGCTCTAGTTGTCCCTGGGGAAGGGAGCAATTTTCAAGAAGACCATAAATAGCGGCTACTTGCTCTTCAATTTCCGCAGCAGTAAGCACGGGTAAATCATTAAGTGGGACCTGAGCTAAACTGTTTGTTCTGCACATCTCATCTGGGTCATTTTCAACAATGAACAATTATTAGTTAGCGATTATCCAGTTTCTAGATTTTAACTGAGTAAGGGGTTCTGCCCCCCCTGATTAAGGGGGGAAACTGACAATTTTTAACACCCACCTACTTACTAACTTTTGAGTTTTTTGAGAGATGCTGCTAAAGTTTCGCCCACATAGTCCCCATAAAGAATCCCCTTAGCGGTTAATTCAATTTCTTGGGTAGATACGGTGACAAAACCATCTCTTTCAAGTGCGGACAAAGTTTCCCCGCAAAGGGATTGTAATTTAAACCCATGTCTTTGCTGAAATGCAATTAAATCAAAACGTAATGTCTTGATTCCTAGTAAAACTTCCCGCACCATCCGGTCCAAGCTAGTCAGCTTATACCCGCGAGATAAGGGTAGTTCTCCTTGGACCAGAAGGGTCGCATATTTTTCCATATCGCTAGTATTTTGTAACAGAGAATCCCCTAAACAGCCGAAAGCAGAGACTCCCAGTCCATAAAACTCCATTCCGTGCCAAATATTAAAAATGTATTCACTGCGATATTGTTTGGTACTTGTGGCCAAATCGCTGTCATTTTTAACATAGGTAAAATGACTCCAAGGATTATAGTTTGCTTGGGCAAAGCGCTCCATGGCCAACTGCATAAACTGCATTTCTAGCTCTGCTGATGGCAATTCTATAATTTCTTGGCGAACCCCTTGATCAAATACTTGGGTATTGGCAAAAGCTTCCATTTTATAAACGGTGATGCTTTCTACTCCGGTTTTTAGAGCGCATTCTAAACTTTCTTGCCAAGTTTCTAGGGTTTCTCCGGCTAGTCCACTCAACAGGTCAATATTAATTGACCATTGCCCCTCGCCAGCTTTTTGAGCTACATCTATCGCTCGATAAGCTTGTTTTTCGTCATGACCTCTGCCACTTAGTTTGATGATTTGATCATTAAAAGATTGAACACCTAAACTCAGGCGATTTACTCCTAATTCTTTGAGTAACCTCATTTTTGATGGGGAAACACTCAAGGGTTCTGCTTCTACGGAAAACTGTTTCTTTTCTTCAAAGTAGGAGAAATTTTCCCGTAAATTCTCGACAACTTGGACTAACTGGTTTCCAGTTAAGGTGGTGGGAGTTCCTCCGCCAAAATAAACCGCCTGAATCCGTCTATTTTTCAAATTGAATCTTTCGGAAACGAGTTTAATTTCTTGGCAAAGCGTATCTACATAGGCCTGTACTTGGCTCTCTTTTAGGTCAACGGTTTTGTAATAACAAAAAGCACAGCGTTGAGTACAAAAGGGGATATGAACATAGAGACAGATTGGCTGTTCTTCTAGTTTTTCGGCGATTACCCCTGCTTTCCACTGGCGAAAGGGGGGATAGTTAGGATTTAAGGGTAAACGTTGCGGCGTTTGGGTTTTCGGAAGTTCAACGGTTAAAGTCATGGTTTTTGACCAGGGTATTTTTATTTAGATTGCGTTAACTCTAGATCAAGCTATGACTGTTAATTGTTCACTTGCCGGCATTTTCTGGGCAATACAACTAGCTAAAACGTTAAGATTGCTAAAGGATTCTAGATTTAAATCCGATTCCGCAAACTCAACCTCGAAATGCTGTTCTGTCAAAGCAATTAATTCAACTACTGCGATGGAATCCAATCCTAACCCGTCTTCAAATAGGGAGGCAGTTTCGTCAATTTCCTCGATTTTGAGATTGACATCCAGTTGTTCGGCAATAATTGTCTTGAGTTGATTTAAAATATTTGTCGCCATTTTCTAAGCTTTGGGTAAAAAACTGACTAATTGCTGATGGTCGATCTTCCCGTTGGGTAACATCGGTAAGGTTTTCAAAGTGACAATGCGGTCTGGAATCGCTCTTTTCGGTAGTATATCAAAGCACAATTCTCTGATTTCATTCTCAGACAGATGAGTCCCTTTTGTCAAGACACAAAAAGCGACTATACCTTTGCCTCTTTGACTCTCTCCATGGCATTGGACTGCAACCGCTTCAATTGCATCTAGGGTTTCCATATTTTTCTCAATGTCAGAAAACAAGACCAATAGACCATCCCGGTTAATACTGCGATCACATCTTCCCCAAACTTCCAGATGACCGTCTAAATGTAGCTTACCTAAATCTTTAGTAGGGAACCAATCATCGGAATTTGTTGACATCAGCGGCACTCCTGCCGGATCAACATAACCATCAAAACCTGATGGATGCTGACAGCAAATTTCCCCAACTTCTGACATTTGCGAGTTTAAAGATTTATTAAGTTGCAATCGGACACCTGGCATAGGTAAACCGACCGTTTGACAACGGAGGGATAATTCTTCTTGGGGACTACCTGCGGCAATTACCCCCATTTCTGTACTGCCATATAACTTAACTAGGGGGCCGAAATTCTCTTCATATTTGATAAAAGTGTTTTCTTTGATCAGATCTCCCGCCACCACCGTTAATTTATACTCTCTGGCTGATTTTCTGCCTTTAACTAAGGTTTCACAAAAGCTAGGAGTCATAAAAGCAATATTAGGATTAAAGTCTTTTTCTCTCTGAAGATAGCGTAAAAGGTTAGCACCTTTCTGTAAATCAATAGAGGCCCCCACAGCCACACTAGGGAGAAAAGCAGCCCCTAAACCATAGAGATGATAAATCGGGACTGGAATCGCCACTCTCGCCTCTGAATTTAATCTCAATCTTTCCACACAGTTAAGCACATTTTCTAGCAATTTAGTCTGAGAATGAACCACTATTTTGGGGGTTCCTGTACTCCCAGAAGTCTTCATATATAGCCTTTTACCCTTGTCATCGATAGTTTTATATTGATGATTTTCGGTAATTTTTAGCCAATTGTTAATCCGATCCAAACTGTCAGTTTTTTCCAGTTTAGGAGTGAGGCAATAGCGACAAAACTCAGGAATAATAGAGGGCGAATTTGACTGAGGATGCAAAAAGAAACTATAGCCCTTTTCTAACAAAAATAACAGAGTTAAAGCACTGGCAAGAGAATTTTCACATTCCAGGGCCAAGCAGTCTGAATGATCGATTTTTTCTTGCATGAAGAAGCTTGACAAATTGTCAAATATTTCTTCAACATTTTGCCAAGAATAGGTTAAACATCCATCGGTAAGCACGTTGGACTGATACGAGTCTAGAGAGGGAATGCGGGCTATAAATAAGCTGTTTAACATTTACATTGGTATGGAAGGTTACATGGAGGTGAGGTAGTGGCGGGAGAAATCACTAATCTTCTCGACTTTGTACGATAACTTTTGCTTATGGAATCGTGAAATGCTTATCAGACAAGACTTTTAGGGCTACTTTGACGGAAGACCCTATCAGTATAGACCTCGTTTCCATAGGGAAGCGAGAACAGCCAAATCAGGGTAAACCCATCTCAAAAGCTATTGAGAATTGGCTAATTTTGTCGGCCGTTGGTCTGCTGTCTAGGCATTTCAAATGCTACCAGTCAATCAGAATATTTACGAATTGTCAAGGATTTTTAAAATAGGTTTATCCCTCGGTCAAAGTGTGTTAGACTCCGGGAGATTAGTTTTTAGGAGTTTCTCATGGACGAAGTTAACGAACAGGCTGGCGCTGATGAATCTTCATCCCAGAATGTTAACGAACAGGCTGCCGCTGATGAATCTTCATCCCAGAATGTCAACGAACAAGCTGCCGCTTCAGAATTTTCTTGGGAGGAAATCAGCAAAAAACTAAAGGCTGCCCCGGGTGAAATCAGCAAAAAACTGGCATCCTGGGGGGTTTCTTTGGACGAAGTAGCCAAGAGAATTGGTTCTTTGGGACTCCCCGGCACAATTCTCGTGGTCACGGTATCCACCTCGGGAGCTACCACTTATCCCGTTGCCTTCGCGCTGGCAGCTTTAGGGGGTCCCCTTGGCGTTTTCGGTGGTTTGGGACTGCTTAGTCTGACCACTGTGGTGGGGGATGTCTTGACAAACTATGGAATTGAAGCGGTTCTTGGTGCTATCTATAAAGACCGTCGTAAACAGGAAGCTCAGGAAGACTTAATCAAAGAAGTTGAAGGTTTACCGATTACCCAAGCACTGAAACTGAAGCTCAAACAGCAAATAGAGTCGGCGGAGGTTGTGTCTGAGGATATTGGTTCCCCTCAAAAAATTGAAATTGTAGAATAATGACTTCAAGTCATGCCTTGTTTTTTACTCTGATTTCGTCTTCGTCTTTGATGACATCAACTAAGTTGGTTGCCTTGAATTGAATTAACCCCTAAGTAAAGAAAGGATCAGTTTTATGTCTGCTCAACAAAATGTTTTGTCCAATGTTTTGTCCTTTGATGGGCAAAGAAATTATGTGGAAGTTCCTTACAATGCTCAACTGAACCCGGAACAGTTTACCGTGTCCTGTTGGGCTAAAGTAACGGGAAAACAGGGTCAATGGCGATCGCCGATCACTGGCAGAACCGACAGCCCGCAGGGGGGATACATCCTTTATGCTGGGGAAAACAATAAATGGCAGTTTTGGACAGGCAATGGCGGTAATTGGGTGACCGTAACCGGTCCCGATGTTGTGCTGGGAACCTGGACGCATTTAGCCGCCACCTACGATGGCAACAACATGAGACTCTATGTCAATGGGCAACTGGCCGGCGGCCCCGTGGCTACCAAAATCATCCCGAATAAGAAATCTCCCTTACGGATTGGAGCAGGAGCGACAGAAAGAAACCCAGACTATTTATTTGCCGGCCAAATCGGGGAAGTGCAGGTTTGGAACCAAGCACGGTCCGCGGAAGACATTAAAAAATCAATGAATTATCGGCTGCTAGGCAATGAACCAGGCCTGGTGGGCTATTGGCCCCTTAATGAAGGTTCAGGTAATATCGTCACTGACAAAACCGGTAAGGGCAGTAATGGCACAATTAACGGGGCAACATGGCAGCAAGAACAACTCCCCTTAACTGCCAAAGCCTCTAAACCCAATATTGTCGTTTTCCTCACTGACCAAGACAGTGCCGCCGTTGCTGAACGCTGGCCGCAAAGCTTTGAAGATGAGCATCTACCGGCCCTGAAACGACTGAAAAAGAACGGGCTGACCTTCAACAAAATGTTCACGGTAACGGTGGCCTGCTCTCCCAGTCGGGCTACTCTGCTCACCAGTACCTATCCCAACCAACACGGTGTCATCAACACCATTGCCGAGCCTTTTTCCGATATTATCAACCGCTATGAGGATAGCTACGGACAATCCCTAGAACAAAAGCTTCTTAGTCCCACTCAGGTGAACCTAGCTCGGGTTCTGAAAGCGGCCGGTTATAAGGTCTATTGGAAGGGCAAATGGCACTTGAGCGTTCCCAAGAGTGACACCGATAAGTGGTCAAGCGAAGACATCGAATACATGAAACAGTCCTACGGTTTCGATGGCTGGACTCCGATTGATGCGGGAGTTGCCCGCAGTGATTTAACCAAGTTTGGCAAAGGAATTTTTTACAATGATGAACGCTATCTACGGGGTGTAGAAGGGGTCAAAAAAGTCATTGAGCAAGATGCCAAGGAAGGACGCGGAGCTTTTAGTGGACTTTCCCCGAAGGAAAAGGAAGCGAAAAAGCAAGAGATCTTGGCTGGAATTGACGAGGCCATTCCCCCGGAAGAACAAGGGATTCTCGAATTTATTCAAAATTACAAATCCGAGGACGGTCCTTTTTGCTTGGTGGTGTCTTTGGTCAATCCCCATGATATTCATGTGGCTCCTACCTTTGAGAAAGATGCCGGCTATTCCCTAGAGGACTTTAAAGATTTTAATCTTCCCATTCCCGAAACTGTCTTCGAGGATCTATCCTTTAAGCCAACCGTCCAGGAGATTTTTAAACAAGGCTGTCAAGTCAAGGAAGAGCAACGCTGGAAACGGCTAAAACGGAGCGGCGAAAAGGTGTGGTATGAAGATTTACCAGAACTAAAAGATGGTAAATTCGCTACCAATAGTCAGCAAGTTCAGCAGATGTTTGTTAACTTCTACGGCTATCTGAAAAAACTGGCAGATAACCAAATCAATGAAGTGCTGAATGCCCTTGAAGCTAAGGGATTAATTGACGATACCTTAATCGTGCGGACTTCCGACCATGGGGAAATGTGCCTGGCCCACGACCGTCAGCGAGAAAAGCCTTTCAATGCCTACGAGGAAGTGCTTCGGGTTCCTCTGATTATTTCTAACCCGAATCTGTTCCCCAACGCCGTTAGTACCGATTCCTTTGCCACGACCTTGGATATAGTGCCAACTCTGGCTAAATTTGCTGGGGTGTATGATCTGTTCCAGTTTGCCTTTCAGGGTTGTGACCTAACGCCTTTATTCACCAATCCCAATCAGGAAGTCCGCGATGCCATTCATTTTACTTTTGATGATGGTACGCTGCCTCCCCGGTTTTTCAAAACCATTCCCCGACGTATCCGTACTATCCGCACCAAAGAGTGGAAATATTCTGTGTACTTTAACGACGAGGGGACTAATTACCAGTACGAAATGTACAACCTAGTCAATGACCCTCTGGAAAAAACCAATGTTGCGGGTAAACCAGAATATTTAGAAAAATTCCTGGAACTACACGCGCAATTGATCGAGCAGATGGTTAAGTTAAAAACTGTTCCGGGTCGTTTTTCTATCTATACAGAAGAGATGAAGCAACAGAATTTTGGCTCTTCGGTTTGTGTTATGCAATGGACGGGGGTTATAAGGGATGGAACCCTTATAGAGAAAGGCATTTAGCGATTTTTGTCAATTGTTTTTTATCTAGAGCGAACTAATCAATTAAGTCTCTTGCCAGATAAGGATTT
>NZ_JASJFF010001233.1:0-2402 GCF_030065435.1 Microcystis sp. M53603_WE2 | reverse complement strand
TTGGGGGGAAAATTTAGGGATTTTTTCCCTGAAAATTAGGTAATTGACCACCTGAAAATGGGTAAAACCCCACACCCCACACCCCACACCCCACCACACCCTGCCCCCACGAAAAACTTTTTCAGCAGCCCCTAATTAACTACGACAATTTTTGATTTTTACAAGAGGTCTAATGAGTTAGCCATTGGCCCGTAGTCACCACAAAAATTCCGCCGGCTTTTTTTAAAAAAGGCTGAATTTTATCGATCAGACGACCAAGTTGTTCGTCACTATTACAAACCGTCATAATGTAGTTACCACTGTAATCACAATCCAAGTCATCACGGGATAAACCTCGATCGCCTTTTCCCGAAGCATTGCCAAAGACGGTATAACCGGAAACTCCGACAACATCAAGAACGCTTAAGGTTTCTTCCAGAAAAGCATGACTAACAATTATGTCCACTTTTTTGACAGTTTGTAGGGAAGGATGCGGGGATTCAAGCATGGTAGTTAGGTACAAAAAGGATAAGTGAAAGAGAAAACTTTTGACAGGAATTATTTAAAAACCGCCGGGCCTTTTAGACTCCACAGCCAATGATTTTAATCATCTCTAGGTACAGAGGAATACCGATGATGATATTGAAAGGAAAAGTTAAAGCCAAGGCCATAGAAATGTATAAACTAGGATTCGCTTCGGGAACAGTCATTCTCATGGCCGCAGGAACAGCAATATAAGAGGCACTGGCACACAAAACAGCGAATAATAAAGCATTGCCCTGTTCAAATCCGAGAACCTTAGCGATGAGAATCCCCACCATAGCATTGATGACGGGAATGAATACCGAGAAACCGATGAGAAAAGAACCAGTTTTGCCTAATTCCCGGATTCTTTTCGCAGCCACTAATCCCATATCCAGGAGAAAGAAAGTTAAAGCACCATAAAAAATCCCTTGAGTGAAAGGTTGTAATTTTTCCCAGCCTTTTTCCCCCGTGAGCATACCAACAACAACACTACCGACTAAGAGAAATACCGAACCATTTAAAAAGGCTTCATGTAGAACCTTTGACCAAGAAAACGCTTCTTCTTCGCCATTTTTCTCTTTAAAGACTCGCACCAGGATTAAACCCACTACAATCGCCGGCGATTCCATTAAAGCTAAGGCCGCTACCATATGACCGCCATAGGAAATATGAAGTTTTTCTAAAAAAGAACTGGCGGTGATGAAAGTAACGGCACTAATGGAACCATAGGCTGCGGCGATCGCTGCTGCATTGGCACTATCGAGTTTAATTTTCAGGATAAAGAAAGTGTAAATGGGAACGATGCAAGCCATAACCACAGAGGCAATCAAAGTTAAAGCGATTTGGTTATTGATGCCACTTTCCGCTAGTTCATAACCTCCCTTGAAACCAATCGCCATCAAAAGATAGAGAGAAAAGAGTTTAGGCAGTGGTTGGGGAATCTCTAGGTCGGATTTAAAAAATACTGCCAGCATTCCCAAGAAAAAGAACAAAACCGGCGGATTGAGAATATTGAACAGGATTAAGCTGCCATCCATAGGTTTGCGTACATTGAGTTATTTCAATCTATACTATTCGATTTTGAGAATACTGGGGAAATGTTAAGTAGTCGTGCAAAATTAATTTCCTAGTCGAGACTCCGAGACTCCGAGACTCCGAGACTCCGAGACTCCGAGACGGGAGACGAACGTAGGTTGGGTTGAAGCATGAAACCCAACGCCCGATTATGTTACGCTACCACTAACCCATCCTACAAATAATTGTGCCTCCCTACTTAAGATGGGTGATGTTTCAGTGATCGGTGATCAGTTATCTTGAAACCGTCAGCTTTTCTCCCCTCTCCCCCTCTACAATAATTACTCGCAGCCAGGAATCACTTGGGTTAGTATCATACTTTGTGCTTTTTGTCAAAAAAACTTTTTTTTTGCAATAAAACTACACAAAAAAAAGATCATCGTTGTGGGTGAAATTGACTGATTTAACCGTCTTAATTGGGATTACCTTCTAGGTGTGGCAAAGGTTTCAACCATTGCTGCCCAAAAAAGCATAGAATAACCCATTATGAAATTCAGTAAAATCGCTGTAACTATGATAACATCGTTGTTAAATAAAAATCTTTCTCAATTAATTCTTAAGAATTTATAAATATTGCGGAATGTTAATTTAAATATTCTCAAGTTTTTGCAGTCAATAAATAACTTTTGCTTATATTTGTCAGAAAATAGAACTCCTGCAAAAATCCCACATCTACTATTGGGTTAGGAGTCAGTATTTAGGAGACTCCGAGACTATTTTTATTTATTCTCCCCACACCCCACACCCCACACCCCACACCCTACACCCTACACCCTACACCCCACACCCCACACCCCACACCCCACACCCCACACCCCACACCC
>NZ_JASJFF010000920.1:0-2813 GCF_030065435.1 Microcystis sp. M53603_WE2 | reverse complement strand
TGTTCCCCGCAAACAAGCACCAGTGAGGTTAGCACCACTTAAATCAGCCCCCCGTACATCCGCCCCGATTAAGTTAGCATCAAGTAACGTCGCTAGGGTTATATGGGTATCACGAAGATTAGCACCTTGTAGCAGCGCTCCGTGTAAATTGGCACTGCGTAAATCTGCCCCATTTAAGTCAGCTTGGTTGAGACTAGCACCGCTTAAATTAGCTGTCACAAGATTAGCTTGAGCGAGATTAGCCCGGTTAAGATAGGTAAAGAGAAGATTGGCTCCGTGCAGATCTGCTTCATTTAAAACAATGCCAATTAAGTCAGCACCAACTAAATTAACTCCTGGTAATTTTAAGCCACTAAATTGAGTTTCTCCTGCGGCATAACGTTCAATTAATTCGTTGGGTTTCATAGGTAGAATGTCCAGATAAATTTGGATAAAAAATTAAAGAATTTTTTGTAAAGTTTGCACCAGAATACTGGCGGTTTGAACGTTAGCATCCGTATCCATTTGGGTTTGAGCAATATTGTATAGTTGAATTTCGATATCCTTGAGAGATTTCCCACTTTCGATGAGTTGTTGTAGTAAATCTTCTAGGGTATAACTTCGCAGAGTTGACCAATCTTGACCGCTCCGATCCCAAGGATGAAATAGGAGCGAGAAAATCAATATTTTGGCGCGTAAAGGATTAGCATACTGGAAAATTTCTAAACGAATTTCAAAGGGGTCGTAGGCGGGAATTTGTGGGGAATTACTGGGGTTGTTATTTGAGGAAGCCGGCTCGGCAAAGGGCAATTCCATGACTAATTGTGGTTCATTTAGATTGATGATCGAAGAGGAAAAATCCACAGGTTCACTTCTAGAGGGGGAGAAAGATGTGGTTTTAGCCGCAGAATCAGAATCATTCTTTAGATGAACTATTTGAGTGTTCAAGATTTGACTTTTTGACTCATTATCCTCTTCTTCGTCATCGTTATCAGTATCGTAGAGAGGCTCTAGTTGGGTAAGAATAATATCGGCTAGGGCTAGGTAGAGAGCTTTTTTATTAATCTTTTCGGCAACTTGCTTGAAAGTTTGTCGCAAGCTTAGGAAATTGGGATTGTTTCGCTGAAGTTCTAAAACAATATTTTTTAAGCCATAATTATTAATCACCGCTTGATCGTTTTCCCAACGATTTTTACAAGCGGCAAACATTAATTTTTGAATTCTCGCTGTCTCTCGATGATTTTCTATTCCACTAACCACCTGTCTTAATAAATTATCTTCCTCGTTGTTGACATCATTATTAACGGTGGTGAAGCTAGGGTTAACTTCCGGTTTCACTGGTAATAATTGATTGTCGTAGGCGGCAGCAACATTACTATATAATTGACTGATTTGCTCGATAATAACCGTGGCTACTCCCAGATAAGCTTTAGGACGATTGAGGGTTTTAACTAATTTATAAACAGAAAAAGTTAATTGTTCTTTATTGGTTTTGAGTTGCACTAACTCCTTCACCAGGTCTTCCATAGCCACACTGTTCAAAATATTAGGCTCATTTTCCCAATATTTTTTACAGATACAAAAGATTAATTTTTTGATCCGTAATTTTTCTTCGTGGCTGTCGAGATAGCGAACTACATCATTAAAAACGTCGATGGATAATTGCATAGTAACCTCTGATCCGAGAAAGGAGCCAGCCCTCGCACGCCTCTACTATAGCGGTATGCTATTGGTCTCTCGCGAGTCAGCTTGCCAGAATATATAAGTTATTCCTCGCTTTTAGTGCCTGAAAATATCCTAACCTAAAAGCGTGGCACTATTGAGTTGGGGTTGCCGGATCTGGTCTATCTTCCCTAAGAGTACCCAGCCTAATTCCTCAAATTAGCAAACGATGATTTTTTCGCCTGGCTCGTTTTTAGTACAAATGTTCGGACAAAATCGGAGTAAAGTCTTTAAGTTTAGACGACCGATGCCCGATAGGGTTAGAGTAATCAGGGAGAAACTGATTTATCGAGAGGCCATATCATCCCATGCTAGAACTCTACCAATTTGAATTATCTGCCTATTGTGAGAAAGTCCGTCTCATCCTCGACTATAAAGGTCTTGCCTATAAAAAAAGGGACGTGGTGCCGGGGGTGGGACAATTGGAATTATTCCGTCTTTCCGGACAGCGACAGGTTCCCGTCCTCAAGGATGGCGATACTTATATTGCTGACTCGACGGAGATTGCTTTTTATCTCGATCGCAAGTATCCTGAAAAACCAATTATCCCCACAGATCCCCTACAACGGGGTCAATGTTTATTAATCGAAGAATGGGCCGATGAATCCCTGGGATTAAAAGGAAGAACCGCTTTTCTCGGCGCTTTTGCCCAAAATCAAAACTTTCGTACCGCTTTTTTACCCCAGGAAACTCCCGATTTTATGCGCTTGTTGCTGGGTTCCTTGCCGGGGGAATTAATTGATATTTTTGGGACGGGTGTAGGTCTGGGAAAAGATGCTATCAATACGGCGAAAAAAGGGCTACAACAGGATTTAGAGGCTTTGAACCTCATTTTAACCAATCGTCCCTATTTAGTCGGTGATCAGCCCAGTTTAGCCGATTTAGCCGTGGCGGGATTAAGTGTACTGCTTCAGTTTCCCCCGGGTTCCTATCTCAACTTACCCCCGGAATTGCAAGGCAAGGGGATTCCAGGGTTAGCCGATAATAGCGCCTACGAGGGCTTTTTTGCTTGGCGCGACCGTCTTTATAGTCAATACCGTCAAACTATCACCCCGGGAAGTTCCACCCCTCCTATCGATTCCCCCAACTCCATCCAGATTGAATAGCAGCGC
>NZ_JASJFF010001241.1:0-1064 GCF_030065435.1 Microcystis sp. M53603_WE2 | reverse complement strand
TTTTGTACCAAGCGATGTACTACAAGAAGGATAATGCAAGGTTTTTGAACGTCCCAATCCTATTTTCTTGCACTAACATCGGACTTTAACAGGTCAAAAGCTTTATTTTAAAAGGGTTTTACCATTATTCAGCAAACCCTAGATATTGCCCAAAATCTCCCTGTAAAAGGGAGATTTTTTGATTATTAAGGATATTGCCCCCGTTAACAATATAATTCCTGAATCCACTGCCATTCTTGGGCTAATCCTTCGGCTAAAGAAACTTGGGGATTATAACCTAGAATAGTACGGGCTTTGGTGACATCGGCGGCGGTGTGACGGGCATCTCCCCGGGCCAATCCTTGATGCGATCGCTCGATCGGTTTACCAATGACTTTTTCCATAGTATCCAAGACATCCAACAAAACCACGCGACTACCACCACCAATATTAAACACCTCCCCCACCGCTTCCGGTACGACGGCAGCGGCTAAATTAGCGGCTACAGCATCGCTAATAAAGGTAAAATCGCGGGTTTGTTTGCCATCCCCGTAGATGCCGATGGCTTTATCTGCGATCGCTGATTGAAAAAACTTATGGAAAGCCATATCGGGACGTTGCCGCGGTCCATAAACGGTGAAATAACGTAAGGCAGTGACGGGAACGTTAAAATTCTGGTGATATAGCCAACAGAGTCTTTCTGCCGCTAATTTGGTGATGCCGTAGGGTGAAACTGGTTGGGGACAAAGGGTTTCGGGAGTCGGCATCGTTTCCGCATTGCCATACACCGAGGAAGTGGAAGCAAAAACCATCCGTTGTAAAGACGGGGTTTCCTTAGCGGCCTCAAGAATAATTTGAGTAGCATTTATATTCCTTTCGGTATATTGACGAAATCCATCACCCCAGCTTGCTCTGACTCCTGCTTGGGCTGCCTGATGGAATAATACTTCTACTCCTTGCAACAGTTGTCGCCAGTCGAGGGCTTGTATATCCGCTTCGATTAACTTAAATTCGGGATATTTGGCTAGAATATGGGCATTTTTGCGCTTTAAACTGGGGTCGTAATAATCGTTAAATTGATCGAT
>NZ_JASJFF010000612.1:0-2080 GCF_030065435.1 Microcystis sp. M53603_WE2 | reverse complement strand
GCAGGGGAGCCGTAGCCCGCATAACCACCGTTGCTTGCTTTTGCTTGTCTGCCTTGTTCTAGCCGCTCCCAGGCAGATAAATCGTTTGAAGGGGTCGCTGTCATAGGGGATGTCAATGCAATAACTTGCAAAACCATATTATCGCAACTTAACGTCGCAAATTTGTTTTGATTGGGGGCAGCCGATGACGACTTAGAAAGTAAAACCCGCGCATGAGCAGGGACTAGATGTCACCATCGATGTCTGGGACGACCAAACTATAGACGATACCCCCGGGAGGCGGACAAAGTTAAAGGGTCAAAGGCCAAGCATTTTTAGATGAGGAGCGGGTCAAGGCTGGATTTCTATTGTAAAACGCAGCGATCAGAGAATTTGTCCTAAGTTACACAAAATCAATTTGGAGATATAAACATGGGTACGGCTACATTTATTCAAGATGAAACTGAATTCGATTCCCTCTTAAAGAGTGAATCCCTGTTGGTGGTAGATTGCACGGCAACCTGGTGTGGACCTTGCAAACTGGTGGCACCGTTGATCGATCGATTGGCCGATGACTATCGAGATCGCGCCAAAGTCTTCAAACTTGACCTGGACAGTAACAAACCCGTAGCCAAACGCTTTGGGATTAGAAGTATTCCGGCTGTCATGGTATTTAAACAGGGGAAATTGATAGAAACATTAGTTGGGGTTAAACCCTATGAAGAATTTACCGCTGCAGTAGAACGACAATTATAGTCTTCCACTCTGGACAAACGTCCGACCTTAACCCTTTCCTTCTCACACCACTATTCAATTTTGAGGTATGGCGATGAACAAGCTTATAGAAATTCGGTGTCCCAACTGTGGCAGCGTAGCTCAACGGCTCTTGAGCGATCGCCTACCCGCAGGATATAAGTGTCCGGCCCGGCAGGTTGCTCAGACGGAATGCCCAGTGTGTGATTATTTCATCGCCATGTGTTGGCAAAATGGCGCTGTGCTGGAGGCCTATGCTCCAGGCATTCAGGGGAACACAGCTGCGGCTGTGCCGCCCCAAACCCAACCAGCGATCGCCCATTGGTCTTTGTCATCTGTGTTCAAAGTGGCACTCAGCCCACAAGAGTCTAGGAAATTGCTATCGGGACAACCCTAGTCAACTTTTGCGTTTATACCAGTTCTTTAATTTAACAACACCATCCAACTCCTATGCTACAAGCTCAAGAAATTATGACCCAAAACGTTGTCACCATTCGTGGTTCGGCAACGGTTGCCGATGCCGTGAAATTGATGAAAGAAAAAAAACTGCGGGGTTTGATTGTCGAACCGCGCCATGAACAGGACCCCTATGGAATTGTCACCGAAACCGACATCGTTTACAAAGTGGCGGCCTTTGGCCACGATCCTAAAACTATGCGGGTTTACGAAATTATGGCCAAGCCCTGTGTGGTCGTCAATCCCGAACTGGGGGTGGAATATGTAGCCCGGTTATTTGCTCAAACCCGCATTCGCCGCGCCCCGGTGATTCAGGGCAAAACTTTGCTGGGCATTATTTCTGTCAGTGATATTCTCTTCAAGAGCGATTTTGTCGAAAAGCCCAAGCGGTTGTTCATTGAAGATGAAATTGAAGCGGCCCGGGAAGACGCGCGGGCAATTTGTGCGGCCAAGGGTGAAATCTCTCCCGATTGCGCCGCAGCCTGGGATGTGGTGGAGGAACTCCAAGCCGAAGCCTCCCATCAACGGGTCAAAAAACAGGGGACTAACTCACTTCAGTCCTACTGCGAAGCCAATCCCGATGCCTTAGAGTGCCGCATTTATGAGGATTAAATCTTGGAGGAATGTAAAGATTTATTAAAATGTAACATAGGCTACAGCTTTACTTAGTTTAGTGTGTACTGTTTCGCTGTCCTCCTTCTGTCTTGGGTTGGCCTGTTGCTTCACCTAGCTGCGAGGGGGGACTCACTAAGTTCTTTGTCCCCTTTCTCCTGTAACAGTTCTTGATGGGTTTGTCTGAGTTTAGCCTGATTGATAATGATAGCGAGCTTGTAAAAAATAAACCTTATTTCCTGTGACTTTATAAACCAAACGATGCTCTAAGTCGATCCGT
>NZ_JASJFF010001281.1:0-2523 GCF_030065435.1 Microcystis sp. M53603_WE2 | reverse complement strand
GCCTAACGATTAATCAAGTCAAGGAGAATTTATTCTCAATTTATATAATTGAGATAGTTTGTGCCGATTAAATAAAGAGGTTTTGATAACCAAATTAAAGCAGCTCTAAAGAGTTTTGAGTTAAAAGTTAAACTTCAAGTTTTCATTCAGGACAAATGTACTGATTAACTAATTTTTTGGGGAAAATTAGTTAACCCATCATTATAACATATAATTAATTTGCAAGAGTTCTTCTAAAGTTCACAGGGGGAGTAAAATGAAAAATTTCTTTGATGTCTTTATTTCCTATGGACGGGCTGATAGTAAAACTTTTGCTATTAAGCTTAATCAAAGGTTGGCAGCACAAGGCTTAAACGTCTGGTTCGACCAAGAAGATATTCCCTTGGCTGTGGACTATCAAGAACAGATTAATGATGGCATCGAGAGGACACATAACTTTATTTTTATCATCGCCCCTCATTCGGTTAATTCGCAATATTGCCTAAAAGAAATTAATCTAGCGATTAAGTACAACAAGCGCATTATTCCTCTGCTTCATGTTGAACAAATTAGCCAAGAAACTTGGCGGCAAAGAAACCCAGATAAAACTGAAGCTGACTGGCAAACATATCAAGCCGAGGGAAGGCATTCTAGTTTTCCGAATATGCCCCCAGCGATCGGCAAAATCAACTGGATCTATTTCCGAGAAGAAATTGATGATTTTGAAAGCTCTTTTGCTGGTTTGATCGGTGCGATTGATCAGCAGCAACACTATGTCCAGAAGCACAGTATTTTTTTAGTTAAAGCCTTAAATTGGTTAAGGAATCAGAAGCAAACTAATTATCTGTTAATTGGCGAAGAGAGACAGGCAGCAGAAAAGTGGTTAAAACATAGATTTACTGAGGAACAGCCGCCTTGCTTGCCCACGGACTTACACTGCGAATTTATTAGCGAAAGTAGTAAAAATGCTAATAATTTGATGACACAGGTTTTCCTGTCATCGTCAGAAAAAGATAATGCCATCAAGGAGAAAATTCGCAAGACTCTGATGCGCGAAGGCTTTACCGTCTGGACTAATCAGACGGATATTAAAACGGGAACTGCCTTTCAGGAGCAAATTAATAAAGGTATTGAAGGGGCGGATAACTTTGTTTATTTAATATCTCCAGAAGCCCTGCAATCATCATACTGTTATCTAGAACTTGCTCACGCTTTTGCTACCAACAAACGAATTATTACTTTGCTGATTGAAAAGACCGATATTGAGTTAATCCCCTCCCAGTTACAGAAATTACAATTTATTGACTTAACTGAATATGAAGATCGGGAAAAATATCGCAGTAGTATCGATAAATTATTGAAGGAATTAAACAGTGATGTTGCTTATCATGAAAGTCATAAAGTGCTGTTAGTCAAAGCCTTGAAATGGCAGCAGCAAACCCACAACCCTAGTGTCCTATTGCGAGGCTATAATCTCCAACATTTTGAAGCTTGGCTGAAGGTAGCTAAACAGCGAAAAGAATCCCCTCCCTTACCGCTACAGGAAGAATTTATTATCGCTAGTCTCAATCAACATAAACCATCTTCTTTAGAAGTTTTTATCTCTTATTCTCGTGCCGATTCAGATTTAGCAAGAAGATTAAATGAGGCTCTGACTTCACTCGGTAAGCTCACTTGGTTCGATCAAGAAAGTATCGCTTCGGGAGAAGATTTTCGGCGAGAAATTTATCAAGGCATTGAAATTTCCGACAACTTTGTATTTATCATTTCTCCCAAATCAATCAATTCACCTTATTGTTATGATGAAGTGGAATATGCCAAAAAATTAAATAAGCGAATTATCACGATCTTACACCAAAAAGTTGCGGCCAAAGATTTGCCCCCTGCCTTAGCTAGTGTTCAGTGGCTTGATTTTAGTCAGCATGGCGGCGACTTTCTGACCAATTTTACTCAGTTAGTTAGAACCATACATACAGACAGAGATCACGTTCATAACCATAGCAAATGGTTACAGAGAGCCAAAGAATGGGAAAATAGCCAAAAAAGTGCTGACTTACTACTCCGGGGCAGTGAATTTGTCCTCGCTCAAACTTGGTTAAAGAAAATTGAGCAACAAAATAAACAACCCCCGGCAACCGAGTTACATAAGGAATTTATTCAAGCTAGTCAGACAGCCATTGAAGCGGCGGAAACAGCAGAAAAAGAACGACAACAACAGTTACTCAAGCTTCAGCAAGAACGAACCCAAGAGGCAGAAAAACGCCTAGAACAAGAGAAAAAAAATGCCAGACGGCAAAAGCAGTGGTTAGTCGTCGTCAGTTTATTCGGGGCGGTGGCGACTTGCTTGGGGTTTTTTGCCGCCTCAGAGTATCGCCAAGCAGCCATTAGCGAGATTGTCGCGGTCCATTGGTGAGAAGTTAAGATTATCTGCAATTTGTCAAGCTTATTGTTACAATTCTTATTGTAAGCAGGAAAAGTTTGCCAAGTCTGGGTTTTGACTATTTTTACCTAATGGCGACAGGAGGTGAGTTCTTGCGCTTATAG
>NZ_JASJFF010000795.1:0-1744 GCF_030065435.1 Microcystis sp. M53603_WE2 | reverse complement strand
CCTGACAGGGGGACAAGCTGGCTGAACTCCTTACAGCACAAGCTTTTTGGGGTGTTCGAGCGAAAAAGTTCGATGCAGATCACCCCCCATTGTTGATAAAGATTTCTAATAAGCTCGCCCAAATCCCTGATTCTCTCGTTAGCTTTTTGGCTGAAAGGGATGTATCTATTTGTAACTGAGGAGCCTAAAAACCTTTGTGGACAACGCTTTGAGATGTCTTGTCCCCCTGTCAGCAAACAACCTATTTTATCCTAACGCTCTTCTGGAACTTTCGGAAATCCCCGACCGAATCCAGATTCTGAAACCCTTGCTTGACAAGTGATCGCTAACTTTTTTTCTCATAAAAACTCAAATATCGGGTTTCTGTTAGTTAGCGATAGCTTGAAGGCTTACCCCATAAGAGAGCTAGAGTTTAGAGACTGTAAGATTTTTGCCAGAGTCCCAGAAGAGCGCTAACCTGTAGAGCATCGGATTGTCAAGATTTTGTAAACACTGAGCTTTTACATTGAGCCTGTCGAAATGTCGTGCTTCGCTGTTTTATACTGGTCGGGGTTTCATCCCGTCGCTAAGTGCGAGGGTCTTCACCCCGACATTCAAGATAAAACCTCCTCTACCGAATCACCACCAAAACCTGATTTAGGGGTTACAAAGGTGAGATGCTCCCCTTTTAGACTTTATGCTCGATGATGCCATCCCTAGGGCTCTCGTTAATTCTTCTTGATGTTGGATTGGGACGTACCGGGCAAAAGGGTTTGATGTTCCGTATCATTTGCTACATTCTGAATTTGGAATTGCTGGCCAACACCTGATCTTGTTGGCTCTGTGAAAGTCTGGGACTACAATAGAGAAAAGTGACAATTTTTGCCAGAGTGATCACCGAGGACTAATAAAGAATGACGGCTATCCTAGGGAAACCTGCCACACTTAACACTCCGATTCTGCACCGTCTTGCCAATGGTTTAACGATTATTGCCGAAAGTCAACCGGTAGAAGCGGTTAATCTCAATGTCTGGCTGCAGGTCGGCTCGGCCTTAGAATCGGATCAGATCAATGGGATGGCTCATTTTCTCGAACACATGGTTTTTAAGGGAACCCGTAACTTAGACAGTGGTGAATTTGAACGGGCGATCGAATCGAGAGGAGCGGTGACTAATGCCGCTACTAGCCAAGAATACACCCATTATTACATTACCACTGCCCCGCAGGACTTCGCCCATCTGGCCCCGCTCCAGCTAGAAGTGGTTTTAGAAGCTTTAATCCCCGATGAGGCTTTTGAGCGGGAAAGACAGGTTATTTTAGAAGAAATTCGTCGTTCTCAGGATAATCCCCGTCGTCGCACTTTTTATCGCACCATGGAGACTTGTTTTCAAGTTTTACCCTATCGTCGTCCGGTGTTGGGTCCGATGGCAGTGATTGAAAATCTTACTGCTCAACAAATGCGCGATTTTCATCGGACTTGGTATCGTCCCGAATGGATGACGGTGGCGGTGGTGGGTAATTTGCCTGTAGATGATTTAATGGCTATTGTGAGCGATTCTTTAGATACTTTAGGCAGTAAGGGCAATTCTGGGCTTATTTCTCATCCTATCGCTAATCTACAGCCCGAAGCTCCTTTTAACGAGATTATCCGTCAAGAATACGAGGATGAAAATTTGCAGCAGGCCCGCTTAATCCTATTTTGGAAAGTGCCGGGGTTGAGAGACTTAGAAAAAACCTATCCTCTCGATGTTTTAGCGGCTATTCT
>NZ_JASJFF010000076.1:0-2303 GCF_030065435.1 Microcystis sp. M53603_WE2 | reverse complement strand
TGATTCTTGCGGCCACATTGAACCGAGAGATACGGCATCAGCGAAGGTAATTGAGAACCGAGGAAAAAATGCGGTCGGACTGACCGTGTTAGAAAACGCTCGCGGAGGCGATTTGACGGGGATCGACCGGTTAAACCAGGTCGATCTAGTTAAAAACCTATGAACCGAGAATCTCCCGCTACACCGCGCGAGCGGTTAGCGGGGGAGAGTCAAAATTAGAATGATTAAACCCCAACCATAACCCCGCCTCGATAGCCGATAACCGATCGCTAAACATGGATCCATCTTTCGCCCTTACCCTGCAAATTGTCATCACTGTGGTGGCGGGGATTACAGCCCAAGTCATTGCCGAATACCTGAAAGTTCCCAGTATTGTTTTCCTGCTCATTTTTGGGATTGCTTTAGGGTCCGATGGTTGGGAAATTTTACACCCCCAAAGTCTGGGAATTGGCTTAGAAGTCCTTGTTGCCCTCTCTGTGGCGATTATCCTATTTGAAGGCGGTTTAAGCTTAAGCGGACGGGAATTAGGGCGAGTTTCTGGCAGTTTACGCAATCTTGTCACCCTCGGTACTTCCATCACTCTCATCGGTGGCGGTATGGCGGCCCACTGGTTGGGGGAATTTCCCTGGCCGATCGCTTTTCTTTACGCTTCTTTAGTGGTAGTAACCGGTCCGACGGTGATCGGGCCTTTGCTGAAGCAAGTAGCCGTAGATCGACGGGTGGCGACGCTTTTGGAAGGGGAAGGGGTATTAATCGACCCTGTGGGCGCAATTTTAGCCGTAGTGGTGCTAAATACGATTATTGATAGTCATTCCCGCCCCATGGAAATTATCACTGGTTTAACCCTGCGTTTAGGCATCGGGGCGGCGATCGGCATTGCTGGAGGCGGATTGTTAAGTTTTATTATAAAAACTTGCAATTTTCTGACTTTTGAGTTAAAGAATCTCGTGGTTTTAGCGGGAGTCTGGGGATTATTCGGTTTATCGCAATTTAGTCGCAGTGAATCGGGGTTAATGGCGGTGGTAATGGCGGGAATTGTGCTAAAAGCGGCGGCAGTTCCCGATGAGCGGTTATTAAGACGTTTTAAGGGTCAATTAACGACTCTTTGCGTGTCGGTACTGTTTATTTTACTAGCGGCGGATCTTTCGATCGCCAGTGTCATCGCTTTGGGTTGGGGCAGCGTCCTGACGGTGTTAGTCTTGATGCTGGTGGTGCGTCCCCTGAGTGTGGCCTTGTGTACCCTAAAAAGTGACCTAAATTGGCGACATAAGCTATTTATCGCTTGGGTTGCCCCTAGGGGAATCGTTTCGGCTTCTGTAGCTTCTTTATTTGCTATTTTACTCACCCGTGCCGGTATTAATGGCGGTGAAGCGATCAAAGCTTTAGTCTTTTTAACAATTTTAATGACCGTTTTTATTCAGGGATTAACGGCGCGGTGGGTGGCAAAAGGGCTAAAAATCACTTCTTCTGCGGCAACAGGGGCAGTAATCGTCGGTTGTAATCCCCTAGGTCGCTTAATCGGTTCTTTATTCCAAGAACAAGGGGAAAACGTGGTTTTAATCGATACGGATGCCGCAGCCTGTCAGCAAGCAAAAGAAGAGGGTTTGACGGTGCTGCAGAGTAGCGCACTTGATACAAAAATACTGCAAGAAGCGGGCATCGAATCCATGGGGACTTTTCTGGTTTTGACTAATAATAGCGAGGTTAATCTGGTTTTAGCCCAAAGAGCCAGGGAGGAATTTCATCCTCCCCGGGTGTTGGCTGCCTTTGCGGGAACCCCCAACCCAGATAAAAATAAGGTTAATCAGGTTTTTCTGCCTAGTTTTTCGGTCAAGGAATGGAATCAGTATTTAGACGATAATCAGATTAAATTAGGTAAAACCATCTTTAAAGGCGATGATTTGAGCGAACAACAAACCAGATTAACTAAATTAATCGAAAATGGCGAACTGCTGCCCCTACTATTGCGTCGCGATAATTCCCTACAGGTAGTCACAGAAAGGGAAGAATGGCGCACGGGAGACGAATTAATCTATATTCTGCGCGATTTACGCCCACAACTGCTTAAACGTCTTTCCGGCACTGTCAGAACCCGTTTATCTTTAGAAATCTTACCCGAAGTGGAAATCGCCACCAGTAGATAAGTAATAGGACAAAATTAACTTCTTGGTTAGGATAGGAACTCTGGCAACTTAACTTAGCTAAAAAAACCGGTACACTGATAACTGATAATTGACAACTGATCACTGCTTATGCCTCCTCGTTGGCCCCGTCAACCCGATCGCAAAAACGATCCCGCTTTC
>NZ_JASJFF010000647.1:0-2723 GCF_030065435.1 Microcystis sp. M53603_WE2 | reverse complement strand
TTTTGTACCAAGCGATGTACTACAAGAAGGATAATGCAAGGTTTTTGAACGTCCCAATCCTATTTTCTTGCACTAACATCGGACTTTAACAGGTCAAAAGCTTTATTTTAAAAGGGTTTTACCATTATTCAGCAAACCCTATATAGGGCTTGCTGAAAAAGTAGGGACGAAGAACACCTAAGGATGATTAGATTGTTTTCTTAAGCACAATCTCAGAGCGACTATCAAAACCTAGATCCCCAATACCAACTACTTCCCAACCTTGAGAGCCCAAATCATTAAGAATTTGTAGCAAATCCGCTCCTACCTGGTTGCCATTCAGAAACCAGACCACAGCATTAGGTTCATTCTTTCCTACAAGAATCTGATATTGGAAAATAGCCATTTGACCTCTTGTATTGGGTTGCCTTTGGATCAGTCCAACGGAATTCTAGACGAACTTTTCCAGGTAATACCCCCAATTAAGATTTTATTAAGAGTTCATTCTCGCACCTCTAGAAGTTTAAACCATGTCACTCGCTGAGTTAATTCCTCTGGTCAACAATCTGAGCCAGTCAGACAAATTATCACTCTTTAAAGTCCTAGCCACACAAATCCCAGACGCTGAACTACAATTCATCTTCTCCGCATCAGAGTACCCAATTTTGTCCCCCTACGACGCAACGGCAACTGCAAACATTCTGATGCAGATGATTCAGGATGACCAAGGGGCATCTGCTCATGCCTAGTACAGTTGAGTTTCCCTTTTCTGAGGATGAGGCATTACCGACAATAGACATCTCCAAAAATTATAACCCAGTCACAGCTTGCTTTCGGTTTATGTACTAACTAAACAGTTCAATGGCTGTAATGTATATCTATCGTTGCTAATTCAATTTTACTGAAAAAATATGAGGCAATTAAAATAATTTTTATTCGGGTAGATTCCTTAACTAGAAAGACTTTTAGTCTTGAGATTATATTAGGTCGAGGTCTAATTCCTATCATTTTCAGTATCGTGCTTGTGTTTAGTATTGATGGAGAAAAGTAATGCTAATTTTTTTGGGAAAATTAGTTAAACCATGATTATAACATATAATTAATTTGCAAGAGTTATAGTTAACTTGGTTAGGGCTATGGATTTATTAAAAAATCGTTTTGTGCAGTCGTTGGGAGTCGGGGCGTTTTTTTACCTCCTAATGCTTTCCTTAAATTGGGTGGTGTTGTTCACCCTGAGAATTCTTGAATCTTTTTCTAGTTGGTATCGATACCGCGCCGCTCCCTATTCCTTCCAAATCAGTATCGGGGTGACGCTGGCCTATTTGCTGATCACGGCCGTCTTGAGTAGCCGGCGTGATTAGATACCGTTGCTGCAGCGTTGTCGGCTGTAAAACGTAGTCCAGTAGGGTGCGTTAGACGGCAAAAATTGCTGCTCTGACTGGAAGGTGACAATCCGTCGTAACGCACCACCTCTCATCAACATTTACTCATACCGACGGTTACGTTTGCGGATAATCCCAGTGACAATCCGTCGTAACGCACCACCTCTCATCAACATTTACTCGTACCGGCGGTTACGTTTGCGGATAATCCAGAGGATAAACCAGATAACCAGGGCAAGTAGGGCGATTTTTGAGACGGGAGCCAGATATTCTTCCACAAGGGGGTAATTCTTCCCTAAAAAGTAACCTGCTGCCGTTAAAAAAACGACCCAGAGGGTCGTGCCGATGGTGGAGTAAACTAAAAAGGGAATCATCGCCATGTGATTCATCCCGGCGGGAAGGGAAATCAAAGTTCGCACTCCGGGGACCAAACGACAGAGTAAAACCGCTTTACTACCGTGACGATTAAACCATTGATTGGCTTTTTGAATATCTTTAGCGGAAACAGTGATCCATTTGCCGTATTTATCGGCTAGTTTTTCGATTTTTTCCTCATCCACAACCCGACCGAGATAATACCAAGGTAGCGCTCCGATGACCGTACCAAAAATCCCCGCTACCACTGCCGGAATAAATTCCATTTGTCCCTCATGGACGGTAAAACCCGCCAGGGGCATAATTAATTCTGAGGGAATGGGAGGAAAAAGATTCTCTAAAAACATTAATAGGGCTATGCCTAAATAGCCCATGGAAGTCATTGTATTTGTAATCCATTCAGTCATATTTTTTGAGGATTTAGAAAACAGTTTAAAAGTAGAGTATTTTCAGTGAACTGACAACTGATAACTGACAACTGACAACTGACAACTGATAACTGATAACTGATAACTGATATTAGGTTCCGGAAGTCCAGGAGTTGATATATTCTAATTGGGCTTCGGTGAGGGTATCGATTTCAATCCCCATAGCTTGTAGTTTCAAGCGGGCGATTTCTTGGTCTAATTCGTAGGGAATCGAGTAGATACCGGGGGCTAATTTACCTTGATTTTTAACCAAGTATTCTACACCGATCGCCTGGTTAGCGAAACTCATATCCATAACGGCGCTAGGATGACCTTCGGCGGCTGCCAGGTTAACTAGGCGACCTTCACCGATAACAACGACGGATTTACCGCTTTTTAGTCTATATTGTTGGGTAAAGTTGCGAACTTCCTTGACATTATCGGCTTTTGCGCCTAAAGCTTGCAGGTCGATTTCAATATCACAGTGACCGGAGTTGGAAACCATCGCCCCATCTTTCATCAGGTCAAAATGTTCAGCCCGGATAACGTGCTTGTTACCAGTGACAGTGATAAAGATATC
>NZ_JASJFF010001114.1:0-1141 GCF_030065435.1 Microcystis sp. M53603_WE2 | reverse complement strand
TTCAAAAACCTTGCATTATCCTTCTTGTAGTACATCGCTTGGTACAAAAAACAAGGGCAACAAAGCCTAAAACGACCGGCTCCTGACGACCGGCTACTGACTCCTACCCCCAGGAAAAACTTTTTCAGCAGACCCTAACTAAATTGAATACCATCAAATTGATGTGCTTGAGCTTGCTCAAACCAGTTTTTGACCTGAGTATAAAGAGTCGGATGATTAGCTTTAAGGGCGACAACGTAGTCAGCTTTTTTGGCTTGAATATGATTAATAATCGCCGTTTGAGTTCCCATAGCATCTAGGGTGATAATTGCCCCTTGAAGGTCTAACAGTTCTAGTAAAGCGGGAATAGCAGTAATCTCATTGGATTTATCTTCCACCTTGACTTGTCCTAAAACTAATTTCTGCTCCCCCGCCCAAGCCGTCACTAAATGCAAGGCTTTAATTCCTTGATTACGGTCGTAAGAACCTCTGAGACTTTTCCCGTCTATGGGAACTATTTCCCCCGAAAGAGAACCGATTAAATGGGGCAGCCATTGAGACAAAACTTTGGCCAAAACTTCCGGGTTAATCCGTTCAAAAACCCGCCGAAAAGTGTCATCAGAAGGAATGCCATTAGGTAATTCTAAAAACTCAGATAACCAAGACTGCTTACTGAGTCCATAATTTTCCATGTCTTCCCAACCTTTGGCTCCTGCTATAACTGCTAAAACAGCAATGACTAAAATATCAGTTAATAAATGTTTTTGGGTTCGGGACGCTCTTGGGTCAGGAATATCTTGAAGATAAGTCAATAAACTAGCTTGAATTTCATTTATTGATGTTAAAGGAAGCTCAGGTTTTAGTTGAGCTTTATTTCCGGTGGGGAGAACGGGAGCAAAACCTTTACCCATGAGCTATTTCCTCATTAATTTTCATCAACAACAGTGAGACTAAGGCTAATTATAAATTATACAGAGGTAGCAGCGGCTAAGTCTGGGTACTGGCAGTGCGGGACGGTGCTATGGCGATTTGATTACCCTATTCAGAAATCTTTGTCAAGTACAATTTATACCAAATTAGATGAGCTTACCCTGTTATAGACAAAGGCATTTAGCGATTTTTGTCAATTGTTTTTTATCTAGAGCGAACTAATCAATTAAGT
>NZ_JASJFF010001306.1:0-2143 GCF_030065435.1 Microcystis sp. M53603_WE2 | reverse complement strand
AATTGAAGATAGATTTTGGGTTCGATCCCCCCTTAATCCTAGGGTTGATTCATCGTAGGGTTGATTCATGAATCAACCCTACCCTTAATCCATCTTTAACAAGGGGACATCTCAACGTTTTTAACACCTACCTACTTAAAAATCAGGAAAATTTAATCCCAAGATTTCCATCTCAAGCAGCCAGAGCAAGTTCAATTACTGTTAAAATAACTGGAATTGTTGAGCTAAGTTTAAATAATCTCAAGTCAGTTTTTCTTGATTCTCCTACACCCTACACCCTGATAACTAAAAATCGATGAACCAATTAAACTTAGAAGTTGCGGGAAAAAAAGAACGTTTAGATGCTTGGATGGGGTCACACTTGCCCGATTTATCGAGATCGAGGCTGCAAAAACTGATAGAACAGGGATATATACAGTTAAATGGTCAAATTTGCACTAATAAAAATACTAAAGTTGGTCAAGGTGATCGCTTAAAGATTACCATTCCCGACAGTCAACCCCTCGAATTAACCGCCGAGGCGATCGAGCTTGATATTCTTTACGAAGACGACTATCTGATTATTATCAATAAACCTGCCGATTTAGTGGTTCATCCGGCTCCCGGCCACGAATCGGGAACCTTGGTCAACGCTTTACTACATCACTGCCCGAATTTAGCTGGAATTGGTGGAATTCAACGCCCCGGTATAGTCCACCGCTTAGATAAGGATACCACGGGTGCGATCGTTATTGCCAAAACCGACCAGGCTCATCAACACCTACAGGCACAATTAAAAACCAAAACTGCCCGCCGGGAATACATCGCCCTCGTCCACGGTGTCCCCAAAACGGAGACAGGTACAATTGATCTGCCGATCGGTCGTCACCGCAGCGATCGGCAAAAGATGGCTATTATTGCCGTGGAAAAAGGCGGTAGAAATGCCGTCACTCACTGGCAAGTCAAGGAAAGACTGGGCAACTACACCTTAATGGAATTTCGCCTAGAAACTGGCAGAACTCATCAAATTCGCGTTCATAGCAGCCAAATCGGTCATCCGATTCTTGGGGATCCCCTCTATAGTTCAGGTCGTTCCATCGGGATTAATCTACCCGGGCAATTACTCCATGCCCATCGTTTAATTTTAGTACATCCGGTCACGGGAGAGAGCCTAGAAGCGATCGCTCCCTTACCCGCTATTTTCCCGAAAGTTTTAGCTATTTTACGGCAGAGAAACCCCTAGCGCACAAATTGCGGCATAATCTCCGCTGCTGTCCATAATCCGTAGATACCGCGACGATGCAGGGAAACCCCCGCTTTCAGATAACCGAAAGCCGGCCCGCAGACATTAGCCGCCATACTGGTTTCATCACCTAAAGTGAGGGTATGGGTGGAAATTTTGCCTTCAAAAGTCCGCCCCGTGACTTTAACATTGGTACTCAAGGGCTTTTTCGGGTTGCGCGTATCCACCACACCCCCGACGGAAACCCGATCGCGTCCACAGATTCCGGCTAATTCCAGCATAATATCGTCTGCGTGTTCCATATTTTCGAGGCTGAGAATGCCATTGGTTTTATTTAACAGCATTTCCACTTCCGCATCACTCATCCGGTGCGCCGTTTCTGGGTCGTAACCGGGTAAATGGGCGATATCTTCGCGAATAGTGGCACGATAAGCCTCCCAGTTGGCAATTCCCACACCAAAGGTAATTTTAACGCTATGAATCTCCCCATAACTCTGGGCAGCTAGGGCAGCGGCCGCAGTTAACAGTCCGGGGGTAGCGCCGCAGCCGGTCATGTAGGTGATGCCGGCGGCTTCTAGGTCTGCTTGTAGTGCTAAGATTTGTTCCATGGCGCTGGTACGTTTGAGCGCATCGACTAAAACCCCGCGCCAACCCAAGCGAATGAAAGTTTTAGCGATATCGGCCATGAAATTGTTGGGTAAATTCGGCAAGGCGAGAAAATAGCCTTCTACGTCGGCAGTTTTGATTAATTCCTCGATACTGTTTTGGCTGAGACTGCCGTAATTTTCCAGATAACCGATCGAACCCTGGTCATGATAAATTTTGTTACAGGTATTGACATCTAGACCGTCTTTGTGGTAAGCAAAACCGGCTTTATCGGCGGCGGCAGTCCAGAGCATTTCCTGTTTGGGGGCGAGAATT
>NZ_JASJFF010000557.1:0-3601 GCF_030065435.1 Microcystis sp. M53603_WE2 | reverse complement strand
TGATCTCGTCCGACTCGATTTCTCAGGGGCTTGGGGGCCGATTGTCCCACAAAAGGCAATACAATAAATTCGGTGATTTTAGCTGGATAATTATTTTCTAGGGCGATTTCTTGCTGTTTTCTAATTTTTTCAAGGTGCTGCACCTGTTGGCTAGGGGTTTCAATATGACCGCAGAGCATGGTACTGGTGGTATGTAACCCCAAGCGATGAGCAATACCGACTATTTCTAACCAAGTGGCGGCATCGATTTTTTCTGGACAAATTACCCGTCTTACCTCATCCACCAACACCTCGGCAGCCGTCCCCGGGAGAGAATTGACTCCTGCTTCTTGCAGGGAAGCGATAACTTTTTCGTAACTTAAACCGTCTTCCCTAGCGATAAATTGGACTTCTTGGGGCGAAAAAGCGTGTAAATGCAGGTTGGGAAAGGCTTGTTTCAGGTTTTTAACAATTTCGAGGTAATAGTCTAAGGAATTGCCCTTAATCTTGGCTTTTGGGTTTAATCCCCCCTGCATACAAATTTCCGTCGCCCCACGACGGACGGCATCCGCCGCTTTAGCGATAATTTCCTCTAAATTAAGCCAGAAGGCCCCTTCTTCATTTTCATCGCGTCTGAATGCACAAAAACTGCAATGCTGCTCACAAATGTTACTAAAATTAATGTTGCGATTGATAACGTAGGTGACGGTATCTCCTGCCTGTTGACGACGCAAAAGGTCGGCCGTTTCCCGAATCTGGGCAATTAAACGGTTATCGGTAGTTTCTAGCAAGATAATCGCTTCTTTTGCCGATAAATTTGCCCCTGACCGCGCTTTTGCCAAAATATCGGTTACGGGTGCGGTGATGGAGGAGTTAGTCACGGGAGATAAATATTAAGGGTTGCCGATCCTAATTGTAGAACGAGGTCAGAAGGAACAGTAAAGAAAGAGAGCCGATTTAATCCTTTTTCTGTTCCCTATTCCCTTGTCTGCACGCGGTAATTTCCGGTTGAGAGCCTTTATTGCAGGGTGGTTTGTTTTTCCTGTTCTTTTTGTTGACGTTTTTTCTTTTCTGCTTCTAGGGCATCTTCGATCACCTTGAGCAGCTGATCCATTTTATCAAGATTACCGCGATAAACATCGAGGTCTTTTTGCAGTTTCTCGCTGGAGAGACGGAGAATTTCTGAGAACTTTTGCAAAATTTGTTCGCGTTTTTCTTTTTCCTTGATCATGTCCGGTTGTGCTTCCGCCAAAATAGTATAGAGACCGATGGCAAACAGGCGACTATACTTAAACTTAGGCGCGTTGATAACCGAAACTAAACTATCAGACAACTGATTGTTACCACCCAGAGCAGGGTTTTGCAGTTGGGAAAGCAAGGAATCAATATTAGTTTCTTTGGCAATAGCGATCATATTTTCGGCATCACGACGATAGACTTCGGGATTACCGTTAACCGCTTGGCACAAAGCATTAAAAATATTCGGTTTATCCTCCCCCGGACGATAGCCTTCCATGAACTTCTCGAAAGAAGTAACCACACCAAGGGCATAAATTGGATCATAATGGAAATCTACATTAACGGAGAGCAGGTGCATCTCGACTAATAATTCCTCAACCACGCGCCGATACACCGAATTGATGGGGCGGGTGTGGCGAGTATAAAAATCACGCTTACTATCGGAAACAGTACGAATTTTGTCCACAGAACCAAACTTCATAAAAATTTAACACTGCTCTCATTTTCCCCCTTCTGGTTCCCCCTGACAAGGCCGGTGATCACCAAAGAGCCGCCAACGGTCAGTCCAGAGAGAGCAAAAGAGCGAGTAAGATATAAAGATAAGGACATGGGAAAATCGAGATAATTAGCCGATACTGCCTCTACCAATCGCTTTTTTACTTTTCACTTTTCAGTTGACTATATGGCCAATCAAGACGACAAAATCAAAATTATCACTGATAACCGGCAAGCGCGCCATCTCTACGAGATTTTAGAGACTTTTGAAGCGGGGGTGCAGTTGCTGGGGACCGAGGTTAAATCCGTGCGTGCCGGTAAGGTAAACCTGCGGGATGGTTACGTTTTAGTCCGCAATGGTGAAGCGGTGTTAATTAATGTTCATATTTCCCCCTACGAACAGAGTAGCGAATATTTTAATCACGACCCGCGCCGGACGAGAAAATTGTTGATGCACAAAAAGGAAATCAGCAAACTCATCGGTCAAGTGGAACAGAAAGGCTTAACTCTTGTGCCTTTGAAGATGTATTTTAAAGGTAGTTGGGTAAAAATCAGCATTGGCCTCGGTAGAGGCAAGAAATTACACGATAAACGCGAAGATTTGAAACGTCGTCAGGATCAACGGGATATGGCGCGAGCGATGAAGCGTTAACCAAGACACTTATCGGACTGGCAAAGGTCTAGGTAAGAAACGATCGGGTTTTGTTACAGTTGAACTGTATTAGGCTCCTTGCGGCCGTCACCATCCCCCTCACTTTGGGTTAAAATTTATGTTAAAACTCTTGACAAAAATAATTAAATATGCCAAGGCACCCGCTTTAATTGCTCTATCTTTAGCTGTGGGTGCGGGGATTATTTTACCAAAAATAACTTTAGCCAATGGCAACCCCGGCCTAACAATTTTTAGTGGAGTCGATCGCAAGGATATCTTAGATTATTTTTTGCAATTTGGCGGTCGTCCCAAGCAAATGGATCGTTATAAACTCTATATTCCCGCGAAAAAACTCTCCCAAGGGGCTTCAGCTTTTTTTATTTCCTATCCCGATTATTTTAACGGCCAGTTTGACACCAATAAAATCGAGGTACGCATCAACGGCAAATCTTTACCTTTAAAGGAAGTGGTTTGGGATAAGGATAGTCGCATTATTCAAATTGTCCCCGAACAAGCGATCGATCCGACCAGCAAAGTTGAAATCGTCATGTCTAATGTCAGAAATCCTGAATTAGGCACTTATTACTTTACCTGTGATGTGATTGCCTCTGGCAATATTCCCGTCCGTCTCTACGTTGGGACTTGGATTGTCAGTATCGAACCTTAAGTAGGGTTTGCGGCAAAAAGTTTTTCGTGGGGGTAGGGTGTGGGGTGTGGGGTGTGGGGTGTGGGGTGTGGGGTGTGGGGTGTGGGGATAATAAATAAAAGCTGCCTTCTGCCTTCTGCCTTCTGCCTCCTGCCTTCGTTAACGGGGATAGGGAAATGGGGGAATGGGGGAATGGGGGAATGGGGGAATTTAACTAAAACCCCAAAACCCTAACACCCTCTCAGTCTGAGAAAAAGTCAACCAAAGTCAACTATTTGCCTCCGAGTTGCTAAAATCTGAGTAGTTTTCACCTATAGACTCGTTGGCTGGGGAATTTTCTTCGGAGTTTGAGTTTTTGCCACTGCCTTTGTGAGAATTTTTGCCCCCTTCCCGTCCGATAGCTGCCATGTGGGCGCGATCTCGGCTAACCGCTTCACCACCTTTTCGTCCCGCTTCGCGAGCCTCTTCGGAGGTAAATTCGTGGGCTGTACCTTTTTGATGAGCAGCTTTACCACCTTTACTAGCGATTTCCCGTTGTTTAGCTTGATCCATAGAGGCAAAACCGCGTTTACTCTTACCTGTCATAATAT
>NZ_JASJFF010000839.1:0-5678 GCF_030065435.1 Microcystis sp. M53603_WE2 | reverse complement strand
GGCTAATAACTCGCGACGATTTTCATCTTTGAGCAGATAGCGCCAGACAAACCAACCAGTGTAAACGATCCCAACTAATTGTAGGATAGGAGCAAGGAGGGGAATATCATCGATCGCATCTAAAACCGCTAGGGTAACTTTCACGGTGACAAAACTGGCTAAAATTGCCCCCAGAACGATTAAAGGTTTTTTGTATCCAGAGAAGAAACTACCGATATAATCGGGGACGTTAGCCAGATAGGACATCACCGAATCCCAAACTGGTTCTACATATTCAGACCAAATCTGTTCGGTGCTGCTGCTGGGTTTGCTCAGAGACCCGGGTAAATCCGTTCTAATCGGATTTTGGGTCTCGGTGGGTTGCATTGATTCCATATTAACTGATCCTCATCATAAAGGTTAGACAGTGCGCGAATACGACCAACGGGGGTCAATTTTAACAGACTGAATAGACTAACTCGCTGTTGCCCATATTATCGGATAATTGCGATACTAGGCGGAAAGTTGCTCAACAACTATTAAGAATCAAGGATTTAGCTTCTCAATTTTATCGTCAGTCTGACCGCAATTCTCTATTCTAACAGCAGGTAGCGATCGGAGTTGAGGAATCAGGGGGTGTCAGTTGGGTGCTAGGGATTGGTTGTTAGGATTACCAGATAAGATAATTAAATGCAGACTAAATATCTTCGAGATGCGTTCTATGGACTCAACAGTTAGCTTGCTTACCCGCATTACTCAAACACCCGGCCAGTGTGGTGGTCGTCCTTGTATTCGGGGGATGCGAATTCGAGTAACGGATATTTTGGAAATGTTAGCGGAGAATGTGAGCATAACTGAAATTCTAGAAGACTTTCCCGATTTGGAACTCGCAGATATCCAAGCTTGTTTACTTTTTGCAGCACGGTGTACGGATTTTCCTAAACTAACGGCATGAAAATTTGGATTGATGCTCAACTACCCCCAACTCTAGCAAGCTGGTTATCAGCGACCTTTGATTTAGAAGCATCGTCCCTGCGAGACTTATCCCTTCGAGATGCTCAAGATATCGAGATCTTTGCAGCAGCGCGAGCGGAAAATGCCGTGATTATGACCAAAGATAGTGACTTTATTGATTTGGTTTGTCGTCTGGGAACACCTCCTCAAATTTTATGGTTAACCTGTGGTAATGTCACAAATCAGAATCTGCGGCGATTACTGACAGCTACTTTACCCGATGCGTTGAAACAACTAGAGCAAGGAACAATAATTGTAGAGATTAGCAATACTCCTTAAGGTCTTTCCCTATTCGTGGATAAGTTGCATGGGTGCGGTGCGAGGATCGATGATTTTCTGACCTAAACCCGAAAATTTGACCGCTAGATTCATTTTTTTACCCTCACCAAGGATATGGGTCACTTCTCCTTCTCCAAAAGTAGAGTGTAACACTCGATCGCCTACCTGCCATTTTCTTTGATCGGAGACAGTTTTTTCCATGGCAACCACTTTTGGGGTCTTTTTCGGTTTCAGGTTGCTTGTGAGCAATTCTGGGGGCAATTCCTGCAAAAATTGGGAAGCTACCTTCATCTCTTTATTCCCCCAGACATATCTTTCTTTTGCGTAGGTTAAAAATAATTGTTCCTTGGCCCGAGTCACACCCACATAACACAAACGGCGTTCTTCCTCAAGAGCAATGGGATCGTTTAAACTACGATTATGGGGAAAAATGCCCTGTTCTAAACCGACTAAAAAGACGATAGGAAACTCTAAACCTTTGGCGGAATGAAGGGTCATTAACGAGACTTTTTCTTGACCTTCCTGAAGATTATCTAAATCCGAGGCTAAACTAGCACTAGCGAGAAATTCCTGGAGATTGGTTTCTTCGTTTTCTTCTTGGAATTGTACGACGGCGCTATACAATTCTTGAATATTCTCAATGCGGGTATCAGCTTCCTCGGTTCCCTGCTGTTTTAACTCATCGATATATCCCGAATCTTCCATGATTTGGTCTAGGATTTCACTAGCGGATAAATCGGTGATTTTTTCTTGCAGGTTTTGGATAATTTTAGCTAACTTATTGATGCTTTTAGTCGCACGACCGGCGAGAGTATTAACGGAAGTTTCATCGCTGATAATTTCCCATAAAGGTACTCCTAATTCTTGGGCAGCTTTGAGCAAATTATCGATTGTGGTTTTACCGATACCGCGCCGGGGAGTGTTAATAATTCTCAGTAAACTAACGGTATCAGCAGGATTGGCAATCACTCGTAAATAAGCGATCGCATCTTTAATCTCCTGTCGATCATAAAATTTAAATCCCCCGACAATATTATAGGGGATATTATTGCGAATTAACCCATCTTCAAAGGGGCGAGATTGGGCATTAATTCGGTAGAGAATGGCAAAACTACCCCAATTTAATTCGGGGTTTTCTTGAGTAAATTCTCGAATTTTATCGATAACAAAAGCTGCTTCTTCCTGTTCATCTCTGGCTTTAAAAACATAAATACTCTCGCCTCCTTCTCTGGTGGGAACAAGGACTTTATCGATTCTTTGACTATTCTTTTCAATTAACTTATTTGCCGCTTGCAGAATATTTTCCCGTGAACGATAGTTTTCCTGTAGTTTCACCATCGTGCGAGTATCATCATCGAGTAAACCATCGCCAAAGTCCGCTTGAAAATTGAGCAGAATAGTAAAATCTGCCATCCGAAAACTATAGATAGATTGGTCGGCATCACCCACCACAAAAATCGATCGATCCGTCCAATTCCACTCACTTTTTTTCGTTTCACCATTGGTGGACAAAAGCCGAATTAACTCGTACTGAATCCGGTTAGTGTCTTGGTATTCATCGACTAAAATATGCTTAAATTGCGTATGCCAATAACCGAGAATAGATTCATTTTGCTGAAAAAGACGGACTGGAACCAGTATTAAATCATCAAAATCTAGGGCATTATTTTGTGCCAATTGCATCTGATAAGCCTGATAAACCTCAGAAATGACCTTTCCCCGAAAATGAGGGTTTTCTCTGGCGTAATCCGTGGGAGTTAAACCTAAATTTTTGGCATTACTAATCGCATAACGTAGATTGCGAGCATCAAATTTTTTATCATCTAAATTCATCTGTTTAGTGACGATATTTTTCACCAAACTCTGGGCATCCGATTCATCCATAATTGAGAAATTCCTTTGCCAACTATGACCATATTCATCCTGATATTTATTAATGTCATAGCGCAAAATCCGACCGCAAAGACTGTGAAAAGTCCCAATCCAGAGTTTTTTAGTATAATTCCGATAAACTTGAGAAAAGAGTTTTTTCTGTTCGTATTCTTCTAAAAGTTCTAATCTTTGACCGTATTTTTCCTGTGCTTTTTGTTGAGCAAAAGTTTTTTCAATTCTCGTTTTCATTTCCCGGGCCGCCTTATTGGTAAAAGTGACTGCGAGAATATTTTCCGGCTCGACCCCGTGATGACGGATCAAATGGGCGATACGATAGGTTAAAGCGCTAGTTTTTCCCGATCCTGCTCCAGCAACCACCAACAAAGGGCCGCAAAAATGCTCAACAGCAAGGCGCTGGGAAGGATTGAGTTGTTCTAAATAATCGGCTGTGACTGTCATAATCTTTCCCTATAGCTCTGCGACCTCTATTACTCAGGCTACATCATCGAGACGGGTATCGGGCATTAGTCAACCCCTTCAAGAGATAAAAATTTTTTGGGCTAGTTTCTTTCAAATCGTTCAAGATTCTAAGTTGTCATCTACAATGGAATTAGCGGAGACGAAAGTTTCCGTTCACTCCTCACACCACACTCCGTCCGAACAATGTTCGGGCGGTTTCTTATTGAAAATACTGGATCTCTACAAATTCCCTGTTACACTGTATGATCAAAGATTTCTTGGAATCTTTTTTGCGTTCAAACGTACTACTATGTGAGGGACATCACTTGTCTAAACGTTATTTGTTCACCTCCGAATCGGTTACAGAGGGACATCCCGATAAAATTTGTGACCAGATTTCTGATACTATTCTCGATGCTCTGTTATCCCAAGATGACCACAGTCGTGTAGCGGCTGAAGTGGTTGTCAATACAGGGTTAGTCTTGATTACTGGTGAAATCACCTCGAAAGCACAGGTTCATTTCGTCGATTTAGTTCGCAAGAAAATCGCTGAAATCGGCTATATCAACGCCGATAACGGCTTTTCCTCGAATAGTTGCACCGTTTTAGTCGCTTTAGACGAACAATCTCCCGATATTTCCCAGGGTGTCACGGCTGCTCAGGAAAATCGCGAACTTCTCAGCAATGATGAACTCGATAAAATTGGTGCGGGAGACCAGGGTATTGTCTTCGGTTTCGCTTGCAATGAAACCCCGGAATTTATGCCCTTACCGATTAGTTTAGCCCACCGCATCGCTCGCCGTTTAGCGGCAGTCAGAAAAACGGGTGAACTGTCCTATCTGCGTCCCGACGGTAAAACGCAAGTATCGGTCATTTATGAAGATGGTCGTCCCGTGGGTATCGATACTATCCTTGTTTCTACCCAACACGATGCTACTATCGGCGATATCACCGATAATGATCTCGTCCAACAAAAGATTAAAAGTGATCTCTGGGAAGCGGTAGTAGAGCCAGTTTTCAGCGATTTAGAGATTAAACCCGATGCCAACACCCGTTATCTGGTTAATCCCACCGGAAAATTCGTCATTGGTGGACCCCAAGGCGACGCGGGATTAACGGGACGGAAAATTATCGTCGATACCTACGGTGGCTATTCTCGTCACGGTGGCGGCGCTTTCTCCGGTAAGGATCCTACCAAAGTCGATCGCTCCGCGGCCTATGCTTGCCGTTATGTGGCCAAAAATATCGTCGCGGCTGGTTTGGCCGATAAGTGCGAGATTCAAGTGGGTTACGCGATTGGGGTAGCTCGTCCGGTGAGTCTCTTCGTGGAAACCTTTGGCACTGGCAAAGTCGCTGATGATGTGATTCTGGACTTAATCAATAAATACTTTGAACTCCGTCCGGCCGGTATTATCCAAACCTTTAACCTGCGCGGTTTACCCTCGGAAAGAGGCGATCGTTTTTACCAAGATGTGGCCGCTTATGGTCATTTTGGTCGCAATGATCTCGATTTACCCTGGGAACAAACCGATAAAGCCGCTATCCTCAAAGAAGCTTTGACTTCTGCGGTAGTATAGGGTTAAAAATTAACTGCAATTTTTGATTCAGGAATAGAGTTTCAGGCTCTATTCCTTTTTTATACTAAATCCGTTGAGTATAGGCTACATAGGGTTTGCGGCAAAAAGTTTTTCCTGGGGGCAGGGTGTAGGGTGTGGGGTGTGGGGTGTGGGGTGTGGGGTGTGGGGAGAACAAAGCTGCCTTTTGCCTCCTGCCTTTTGCCTCCTGCCTTCTGCCTCCTGTCTCCTGAATACTGATAACTGCTATAGCTAGACAAAAATAAGGAATAGAGCCTTCAACTCTATTCCTGAATCAAAATTTGCAGTTAATTTTTAACCCTATACTACCGCAGAAGTCAAAGCTTCTTTGAGGATAGCGGCTTTATCGGTTTTTTCCCAGGGTAAATCGAGATCATTGCGACCAAAATGACCATAAGCGGCCACATCTTGGTAAAAACGCTCGCCTCTTTCACTGGGTAAACCGCGCAGGTTAAAGGTTTGGATGATACCGGCCGGACG
>NZ_JASJFF010000392.1:0-2978 GCF_030065435.1 Microcystis sp. M53603_WE2 | reverse complement strand
GGTTGATTCATGAATCAACCCTACTATGAATCAACCCTACTATGAATCAACCCTACTATGAATCAACCCTACTATGAATCAACCCTACTATGAATCAACCCTACCTTTTATAAAAATTAAAATCTTTCTGATTTTAAGCCCCCGACGACCAGAGGTAGTCACTGATAACTGATAACTGATAACTGATAACTGATAACTGAAATGACCCTACCCAATTCCCTAGAAGAAACAATCCTGCAAGCGAAAGCCGCCACCCAACTGGCTCTAGAATCGGGAGCTAGACGCATACAAGTGGAATTAGTTATCCCAGAAATTGCTCTACAAGCACAAGCTTTAGCCCTTGATTTTGCCTCTATTTTTGACAGTTATGGTTCTGGTTTAAGGGTAATTTTTCCCGATACTGGAGCCGCCATGTTAGCCCGACGGGATTGGGGAGAAACAGTTTTTCAACTGGGAGATTTAGGTAGTCGTTTTATTCCCATCGAAAACAAAATTAAGCCCGAAGATGAAGCGTTTTTAGTTGTTTGTCCCTCCTCGGTGGAGATTAATTCCGTAGAAAAACTCTGTTACCTTGCCGAAGATCGCCCCGTGGTTCTTCTGATTCCCCAATTGGAAGATGTATCGGTAGTGGGTATCGGTTACGCAGCCCGACAATTGCGAGAAAGATTTTTAAGTACCCTAGAAAGTTGTTATTATTTTCGTCCCTTGGAATCAGCGATCGTTTATCGTTCCTATCCTTCTTTGTGGCAAGTTTGGCTCGAAAAAGAAGACGGTTACGAGTTAATTTCCGAACAATCCACTAAACCCATGGGGGAAGCTTTAGAAAATCTGATTCTGAAAGCTTCTAGTAATACTCCTAATGATAGTTCTAATCCTGCTAATAAAGCCAAAAAGTCCGGTTTATTTGCCACTATGGGACGCTTCTTAAAAGCATTACAACAGTGACATACTCCCCCCGTCAAGTTAGGCTGTGACGGTGGGAGTATGTCAATCCCACTCCTGTAAGTCTCTGAGCCAATTTTGCAGCAAGCTAGTTAATTGAGTACGGCGAGTTTCAAAATTGCCAGCAATTGAGAGCAAGCTAACCCCCACCAGCAATCCGATAATCCATTTAAGCAGAGGATAAAGGGAAATCAAAATTACCAACTGATAGAAAGCATTAGCCACAAAAGTAAAAGTGCCAAGATAGAGGAAGGCGCGAATTCGTAAGGCTAATCCGGCAAAAATTGCCACTAAACTGAGGATGCCAGGCAGGATTCCCGTCTGATGATGAAACCAGAGAGCCGCACTAGCAATAATGCCTGTTCCCAAGAGGCGAAGCAGGTGGCGCAAGGATTTGCCTTGCCTCCCCTGACAGGTAGGTTCTATCCAGACAAGACAGAGGATAGACAATCCGACAAGACTGCTGTAGGCGAAGGGAGTTGCCAGAGAGAAATCCGCCAGCCAAAGGGCGATCGCCCAATTCACTAACAAGAGGGTAAGATAGCGCCACCGGGGTTGCTGCCGCAGCCAAGCCAGCCAAGCATAGAATCCAGCCACCACCAGCAAACTTAGGGGATTGAGCTTGTCTAAACTGCCCCCAAGGGCGAGTCCTGGAAGAACAAGAGCGAGGAATTGCCAAGGACGAGGCGGCCAGCCCCAAAGCCGCCAAGGGAGCAGATAGGTGAAAACAGCCACCCCAGAGGCGATTACTCCCAACCAAGAAACTAGGTATTGAGAGAAGAATTCCATTGGAGGAATAGTATTGGCAGCATAGGCCCCAATCCCAGTCGCTTCTAGAATACCCAGATAGACCCAGATTTCAGCGATCGCCTGGTCAGGATGGTTGCGCCCTTGCCAGATAGCATAACGAGTCAAAAAGATACCGGTTGCCAATCCCAACAGTTGATTGACTGCAACGGGATAGAATAAAGCCCCTAGTAACAGGCAACTGCCCAAAGCCCAGTGCAGGTGGGCAACCAACTTCAATTCTGAGGCCGTCAGATGCAAGTAGCCAGCCAACCAGGGAGAGAGCAATCGATAGCCGTAAACCAAGCTGGCGGCCAGGGCTGCCATTGCCAAAAATTGATCGCCTTGGGACAGGTCGGCAATTTGATAAAACAATAGCTCGTAGGCTGAGATGGATATCCCGCCAATTCCCAGGTACAACAAGGGCTTCCTGGCCGGAGAGCGCCGCCCAACTCCGATGGCAATCAGTACCAGTCCCAGAGAACTCAAGCCAGTCCAACTACTGAAAAATCCCCAACGCAGAGCCGCTCCTAAGGCCCCATAGAGCAAGGGTAGGATATTCCAGCTATTGAGCATTTCCCGCCTGTGATCTCTGTGCCACCAATCTCCCAACAGTTGGGTAAGCAATCCCAAGAGAATATTGGCGATCGCTAGGGCAATTAAAGACTGCTTAGTTAGGTTGAGAACTTCGATGGTGAACAGTTCCAAGCTCCAGCCTACCCCGTAGATGCCCCAGTTACTCGGCTCGAGGTAGCTTCGATAGGCGATCGCCCCTAAAGTCAGGGCAGGGGCTAGGATAGAGAGGCTTGATGCAGGTATCTGATCCCAGTAAACGGCTAGAGAATGGAGAGTCAGGGCGACTAACTCCAGGCTACAGAGGAGAATCGCCCAACCATCGCAGGCGCGGGCATAGAGGAGAGCAAGTGCAGAAGTCCGCTGGCTCAACCAATCGCGCAACAGCCAGAGGGGGATAAGGGCGATCGCCCCCGCCAACAGCCAGGCTAATCCAGAGACAGACAATCTCTCTAGTAAGGTAGCGCTCAACCCCAAGGACAAGCCGACCGTGATGGCAGCCGCTGCTAATTTTTGTAGGCGATGAGTCTGAAAGAACATCAAACCAGTGGCGATCGCCAAGGTGACGAGACGAGTTTCTTCCCCTACCCAGGTGGGAATTTGGGCAACTAGCAGGACTGAGATGCTCAACCAAATGACTAGGTTAGGTTGGCGCGAGGGTTGCCAACTGCGATAAG
>NZ_JASJFF010000372.1:0-3966 GCF_030065435.1 Microcystis sp. M53603_WE2 | reverse complement strand
TTAAGTCAATTAATTCCTGATCCCTACCAACAAATTTAGGGATATTACTATTAGATAAATTGTGAGGATGTTGTTTAACCTGTTCCTTAACAGGCGGCTCCAGTCAGGTTTTATTGATGTTTATAGTTGCTGCTTGATAAACTTCACCAACCTCACCCTGATTCTGGAAATTTTGACCTCCAGAATTAGCCTGGTTCATACTACTATTATCCTGAATTTTCAAGGATTGAATTTCTGTTGCTAAACCCTTGACTTGTTCGGCAAAATCTGCTTCATCATTCATGGCAACCTTTAAATAATCTGCTACTTTTTCTAGATCAGTTTTTGACCCTTTTTCAGCAGCTTGTAAAGCTTTTTCAGCCTTAGGATTAGCTTTAAGTTTATTCCAGATAATTTGCCGCAAAGTATTAATTTTTTCTAGAGCAGCTTCAGTAAATTTTTCTACAGTAGTCTGAAATACCAAAGCAACAATTGTCGCCACTGTTATCGGTTCCATAGATAAAATCGGGGTAATGAGGGTTAACTTATTGATCGGATTTTGATTTTTTCCCACAATATAGGGATTTTAGAGATTGCTTCAGTGGTAAATTCCTGTACTGCTAAAGTAAACTTGTGGTTAAGGGATCATTCATGATTCAGCCCTCATTTTAGCTTTCATAATTTTATTCTGCCCTATTTTTCTTAATCAATCACAGTCCATGACACAATCACAGCAATCACAGTCAAGACGGCATGGGAGAGGAAATATCCGTGTTATTGTAAAAACGGGGATAGATGGGGGGGTTGGTCTTGCAAAATCGGCAAATAGGGATAAAATCAAAACAAGTTAATTTTTTCCTTACCATATCATGTTAACCCCATCGGATAGTAAATTATCTAAGCAGCAGCAGATTCTCTCGGCTGTTTCCGAAGAGGAACAGCTTAAACAGCAACGGATTCAGGAAGTGCTATTGTTAATAGATAGTTTATTCCAAAGAGAGGAAACGACTTTTAGAATTATCATCGACTGTCTTTACGATGTGGGTTCGTTAAATTTAATTAATAAAAAGTTTCATAGTCGTCACTTAAATTTTATTATGAAAGCGATCGCTCGTTTTTCTAAGCCTATCTTCAGAATTTATGCTCTCTATTGGGTGAAGAAAAATAGCCCCAAATTAATCACTAATTGGTTGGCTAGTAAGGTTAAATTCTAGCCAAGGATAAACTCCAGAGACAGTAAACAGTGATCAGCTTCTCAAGGCAAGAGGCAACAGTAAAGGGATTGGGGGAGATTCAGCTAATCTAAGGATAGTAACCGGCTACTTAGTTGATGATAGGTGGTGCGTTACGACGGATTGTTACCTTCAATTCAAAGCAGCAATTTTTGCCGTCTAACGCACCCTACGTTTTACTACTTAGTTGATGATAGGTGGTGCGTTACGACGGATTGTTACCTTCAATTCAAAGCAGCAATTTTTGCCGTCTAACGCACCCTACCTTTTGCTTCGTACCTCACTATTAAGATCTAGGGACTAAATTTGCACCTGTCTGAGATGACGACGGGGATCGGTGGTACGCTGAGATTTAATTTTCTCGTATAATTCCCGTTCGATCGCGGTTAATTCTTTGGGAGTATCGATGACAATTTTGACTAATTGATCGCCGCGTTGTCCTTTATTGTCGATCCAACCTTTGCCGCGTAAGCGCAGGGATTGACCGGAACGAATACCGGCGGGAATTTTTACCGTCACCAGGCCATCGGGGGTAGGAACTTCAATTGCTGTGCCTAAAACCGCCTCATCGGGAGTAATCGGGACTTCACAGGTTAAATTATCGCCTTCAAAAGTAAAGAAAGGATGGGGTTCTAATTCCACATCGAGAAATAGATCTCCCCGTTGTTTGCTCAAGGGATCGATTAGTCCTTTACCCCGTACCCGGAGACGATTACCGGTTTTGGTTCCTGGGGGGATTTTGATATCGATCATTTCTCCGGCTAAATTAACCCGTTTTTGTACTCCTCGTAAAGCTTCCCCAAAACTCAGACGCAGTTTAGCGGTGGAGATACCAGAAGTGACGGATTGCGGTGCAGTACGAGCACCGGCAAAGTCGTTAAAATTGCTAAAATCGCCAAATCCTCCCCCCGGAGTCCCGTAGGAATGGGAACGGGGGCGAGTACCGCCGGAGCGCCCCATGCGACCGAGCAGTTCATTGATAAAATCATCAAAGGTGTTGTACTGGCTAAAGTCAAAACCGTCGGAACCAAAGTCAACCCCCCCATTACCACCCGGCCAATTTGATCGCCCGGCCTGTTGCCAATATTGTCCAAATTGATCGTATTTTTGGCGTTTTTCGCTATCGGAGAGGACTTCGTAAGCTTCACTAATTTCTTTAAAACGTTCTTCGGCGCTTTTATCGTTAGGATTGCGATCGGGGTGATATTTGACGGCTAATTTGCGAAAAGCTTTTTTAATTTCTTCGGCGCTGGCAGTTTTACCTACTCCCAGAACGGCATAATAATCTTTATAATCTGCGGCAGGCATCGATACGCTATCTCCTTAGCAATGGGGATTCAGTCGGGATATTCCTAATCTAACTTAATTTTATCGTTGTCAGGCTTGAATCAGTGATCAGTGATCGGTGAACAGTAACCAGTAACCGGTGATCAGTGAAAATAAAGTGCCAAAGTTTTCACTTAACACTATCTACTTAAAACTCCAATCTGATAACTGATAACTGATCACTGATCACTGAAAGGGAAATTGCCGACGACGACGATACCAAGTTCCCACAGCTACTAACAGAGCAATGAGGGTAAAAGCCACCATTAGGGGCAATATATCGCCTTTTCCTAAAGATTTTAAACCAGCACCCATCATGACAAAGGGTAAAATTCCGGGGACAGTGCCTAATAAAGTACCGATGAAATAATCGCGAAAACGGATAGAAGTTAATCCCGCAACAAAGTTAACGATACCGTAGGGAATAATCGGTAATAGACGGATAGCAAACATATAAAATAGGCCGCCTTGCTGCATTTCTGCATCGATCGCTTGCCATTTTCCCTGAAATTTTTTGGCGGTATATTCCCGGCCGATAGTACGGGTAAAAGCAAAGGCAACTATAGCGGCCACCAAAGCGGCGATCGTTGTCCAAACTGTTCCCATAACTACTCCAAAGATCGCCCCACCACTGAGGTTTAAGGGGGTAGAAGGCAGGATTAAAATTGTCCCGATCGTATAGAGAATAATATACAAAATGGGGGCCATAATTCCCATTTGTTTTAACCAGATCTGTAATTGTTGGGAGTCGATACCACCGATTAGATAAACTCCCATCGCCGTGGCGATAATACAAATTACGGTTAGGATAATAACACTACTTTTAGTTTTAGACATTTAACGGCAATTTTGGGCTAAGTGCGGGTTGTAAAACATAAGATGCAGCTGGGGTTTATATTTCCCTATTGCCAAAAATTCAGTTAATCTCCTCGAGAACCACGATCGAAAAACCATTGACTTTATAGCGATCGGCAATTACTGCTCCTTGCTCCACAGACCAACAATTATAATTGGTTTCTGCCCAAGCTGCCGTGTCAATAAGTCTTACCCAACGATAATTATTGCCTGGGGAGGGAAGGCGAAAATCCACCGGCAGATGATACATATTAATTAACACCAAAAAATCGTGATCGCCGACGGCACTACCATCAATTAAAAACCAAATAGAGCGATCATGGGCAGTTAAATCGCTAACCCCATCGGTTTTTTTAAATAAATAGGTGACATCATTACCCGCATCGAGAACCATATCGCCATAGCGGTGCTGTTTAAGGGCTATATGATTCTGTCTTAAGTGAGCAATATAAGCGGCAAAAATAAATAAAGGATTGCGTTCTTCTTGATTAGTTCCCGTGCCAAAATTATTGTGATAAGCTTCCCGATAACCGGTGGGCAGTAGATGGGGTGAACGGGTGGCGATCATATCATA
>NZ_JASJFF010000480.1:0-3621 GCF_030065435.1 Microcystis sp. M53603_WE2 | reverse complement strand
GGTGGTGGAGGGAATCAACAATAAACTTAAACTAATAAAACGGAGAGGCTATGGCTTTAGAAACTTTCGGAATTTTTGGGTTAGAAGTATGTTATCTTGGCATCTTGTATGTTGATTTAGCATAAAGGGTAACGAAGAGCCGAAAATTTATTGTAATTTCTCAATGATACTGATAATGATTCTCTTTAGCTGGGGGAGATTGTTTTGAATCACTTTCCAGACGACTTTTTCATCAATTGCCCAATATTCATGAACTAATTTATCCCGCATACCTGCGATGTTTTTCCAAGGAATATTGGGATAATTAACTCTCACTTCATCAGGAATATTTTTGACTGCTTCCCCGATTATTTCAATTAATTTTACTGCCGAAAGAAAGATTTCTATCTTAGTTGAAAATTCGGCAAAGCTTAGATCCTGAGTCATCTTTTCTAGTTGAGAAATTGCCTCTAGAATGTCTTGCAAGAAATCTCTAAATTCCCGTTGTGTCATACATAAATAACCTCGGATAAAATTCTTTCTCTCCTTCTTCCTTTTAAGCCATTTTTACTGATAACATCCGCTTTTACCTTAAGTAAATCACTTAAATAATATTCCAGATCTACTAAATCTAGTAAACTAGGCGGTTCTGTATAATCTATCAGAATATTAACTTCACTATTTTCCTGCACTTCTCCTTTTACATAATCTCCAAAAATACCTAATTCACTGACATGATACTTTTCTTTTACTAAGGACTTAACTTGACCCAAAATCGCTTTAATTTCTTCTAAATTTTTCATGATGCTTACCTTCTAAGATAACGGAAAAGACTTCTACCCTACTGATCAAAATGTTATTTCCTGTATCTGTATTGTAGCAGATATCGGATGAAAGGATAAACCATACTCCTTGAAATCATGGGAATTGAGAGAGTTAGGCCAAAAATACCCCCTCAATTGACTGAATTAAGGGGGCATTTGTCGCAGATATTTATCAAGAAATTCCTCTGATGTTAAACAATCAAAATCAGCAATAATTTTGATTAATTCTCGATTTTCAGACAAAAAGATTTCTGCCGCACCATATTTGGCAGTTAGATAGATAAAAACATCTTCAGAAGGCACTAATTTTTCTGCAATTATCTGACTTGCTTCTGCTTTCATTGCAATCGTTTCTGGTATAAATAAGCAATTAAGATTCTGCCAGATTTGATCTACTATTTTGGCTGCTTTTGCCAACTCGTAAAATTTGGTTAATGAGTTCCTGGGAAATAATAACTTTGATTGAAGATTGATTATTGGGGGTATAATATCCTAACCATGTAAGAATTCGCTCTTGTGGTGAGAGGGGTTTTAATTGACCAATAATATAAATATTTGTATCTAAAAAAATTCTCCTCATTCATACCGCTCCTGAAATAGTTCTTGCTTCACTTTACGAATAAGCTCTAAAATCTGTTCATCAGTGTCGATACCTGCTTCTTTAAATGCAGCTTGCATCTTACGAGCTTGTTCAAATTCTACTTGTTCATTTTGATCGGGAACAATAATAACAACTTCAATCTCTGTGTCTGTTGGCAAATCTTGATGGGGTTGCTCGATAATTAATTGTCCATCTTTGATTTTGGCTTTAGTCTGAATAAATTGCATTTTTGATTTCTCCTCAGACTCAATCTGGTTTATTATATCTATCTTATCATTTTCGAGCGACTAATGTGTAAGAGGAAAATATATAAAAAAACAAAACCCCCTCAACTGACTGAATGAAGCGGCGATCACAAGTTTTTTATTAATGTTTTTTAGGAGACTTTTGTGGTTTCCTTTTCTGAGGGTTTGGAGGGTTTTAGTTGGCACTTGAGGGTTATCTCCATACTTTCACCCGCATTATATCAAAATGATAATCATAGCTCCAAACAGGTAGATCTAATTCGATTGAGATGATAGCAGTCAAAGCATCAACAATAGTAATAGTTTGATCAGGAAATTGTTTAGCTTTTGCTATGGCTGCGAAATACTGATCTTCTGTCGGATTGATCAGATTAGCAGATTCTAAGCAATTTTGTGTGAAATGAGTGGCTTGTTCAAATCCTAATCTATATAGAGGCAAGCTGTAAATTCGGCTAAAACAGCGTCATGATTGATGGATGTGTCAGTATAGCCACTTCCTTTGGGTGCGGGAGATAAGTGAAAAGATTTTTTCGGTTTGGATAAATAGCCTTTCGCTATTAAAAATGATTCTATAGCCGTTTGTACTGTATCAGAAGAAGATACCTTATGCTCTTGATTGTAGGCGGCTAGAGCATTAATTATGGTGGTGGGTAGCTCAATCGTCACCTGTTGCATAACCAAAATCCTCTTGATTTAATCATGTCCCTATTATACAATAAACCCCCTCAACTGACTGAATGAAGGGGCATTTATCGTATTTTGTCAGCAATTTAGCCTACTTTTGTGGTTTCGTTTTCTGATGTTTTGGAGGATTTTAGTTTGCGTTTCAGGGTTGAAGCTGCGCCTAATGCACCAAAGGAGCCAATAGCTAAAAGTCCAGCGGTTGAGGAGGGTTCAGGAACAATTTGTATAGCCCCTTTGCAGCTACCGGGGCAACCGCCATAGTCATAGCCTGGCCCCGGCCGCTTGAAGGTGCTACTAAAATCCGGCCGGGTGAATACTTGATAATCTTCATTTTCAGTACCCCCTACATGGAAAGCTAGACCTCCAAAAGAAAAGTTACCAGCTTTATACCCTGCTGGAAGCACTCCCGGAGCAAAGCCACCATTGGGATTGTAAAGGTTATCCGTCTTCGAGTGAGGAATCTGGTCTCCCGCCGCGGCAATATTGGTATATTCGGGAAGTATTGCAGTAATAGGGTTAGTGATGCCGCCTGGGTCAGTCTCTGTTCCCGTCACGCCAAGGATTTTGTAGCCTGTAAAGGTATATTTTGGAGAAGTTAAACCACTGGTTGGATCAGTGTAAGCGGGTACATCAGTCACAGTAGTCAGCGTGTCCTCCGTAGTCAGATTCAGTTTAAATAAATCACCGTCCGAAGTTAAAAAGTCGAACTTGAAGCTAAGTTGAGCAGCAGGAGGAGCAGCGTGAGCAGGACTTGTAGATAGTCCGATTAGTGCAGTGGTTACAGCCGCTCCAAGAATCGCGGCTGAGATGCTGTTTTTCATTTTTTTTCTTCTCAATAGTGCGGTTATCCCCTCCCAGCTAGGTCAAAGCAACACCCCAACCCAACTCCAAAGGGAGACAACGGGATTATACACATTCCCCCCCCCACAACTGTATCAAAAGTTACAATTTAATAAATCCTTACATTCCTCTCCCTAGCTTAGGGATTCACAGGGGAAGGAGTCTCAGGTGTTTTCCCCTGTTTTACCCCTTCTCAAGCGACCTATTGCCTTCCGTGAGGGATTGTGGCGCGGTATGTCGGATTTGCTGCTTAATTATTGGGAATTAATGAAATCTTGAGGATGAACGATGGTAATATTGGGAATACGGATAAAGTCATCAGGATTAAAGGTTAATAAATGGGTAATGTTAGAAGCTTTCATGACAGCAAGAAGCCTAATATCATGAGTGCGTTTTCCTTTAATGTTGTAGATGGTGACTAATTGAAACCAAAGGGGAAAAATATCCG
>NZ_JASJFF010001073.1:0-1501 GCF_030065435.1 Microcystis sp. M53603_WE2 | reverse complement strand
GCGGGAACTCCGGCACTGAGGGCGTGGACGTGATCGCGATAGGTGCTAGAAACGTAATCTTCTCCCTGACGCAAGGCTTTAATAATACCGCTAGATATCGCTTCTTGACCGTTGTAGAGGTGGACAAAACCGAACATTTTGCCTCGATAATACATTTCGGCACATTTATCTTCAAACATCCGCCCCAAAACCATATCCTCGTATAGGCGAAGACCTTCAGCTTTGGTAATAATGATGGAAGCAGGATTAAAGGTTGGTAAAGTACGTTCGGAAATCATAGGGTCTGTAGTATCATTTAGACAACAAAAAGGCAGGGGGAGAGGAAGCGGTAGATTGTTCGAGAATTCTGGCAGTGAATTTTTTAGGCTTAAACCAAGAGGTTCTTGGTATTTTCTCTCTACAAATCTAACCTTAGTCAGTCAGAGATTGGCTAGGATAAGATGGTATCTTGTTATTTTACTCGCTCCGCTCTCACTTACATCATTTAATTCACCTTAGATGTCGGCAGGATGCCCCCGTTACACCCTACGGGTTAGCGGCGGAGGAATGCCGACCAGTATAAAACGCGCGTAGCGCATCGACTCTAAATATGTTATGCTTCCTGTTGGTGAGTTTTTTGAGGCCGTGGAACAAGTCCTGACGCTAGTGATCAAGCTTCAAGTATGTAGCGAACAACAACAAGCGCTGTCCGATACCTGTACGGCTTTTGCGTCGGCTTGTAGCTGGATTAACGAGAACGTCAATCCCCGGCTGACTAACCGGAACTCGATTCAAGCCGTCTGTTATCAGGACGTTAAGGATCGGTTCGGATTGACGGCTAACCACGTTGTCAGAGCTTGCGGTCGGGTGGCGGCTAATCGTTTGACAGCAAAACTTCAAGGGAAGAAGGTCAAGAACTTTGCTCCAACAAGTTTCGACTGTGACGCTCGAACCTTCCGTTTCGTCGAGAAAGATTGGGCGATTACTGTTAGCACCACGGGGAAACGGTTAACCATTCCCCTGAGAGCGAGCAATTACCATCGGGGGAAACTTACCTGGCAAAATCCGACCTCCGCTCAAATCTGCCTACATCGTGACGGCGGTTGGTATGTCCACATCCAACTAAAATCGGAACCGCCGAAACCTATCAACGCGGATAACATTATCGGGGTCGATTTCGGCCGTCGTGACATCGCGGTAACATCAACCGATCAATCGTGGTCGGGGGAGGGAATCAAGGAAACGAGGGATAAATACAGTCGCGTTCGAGCTTCTCTGCAAAGGAAAGCGTCTCAAGGCACTAGATCCACCAGGCGTAGGTGTCGGGAGATCTTGAAACGGCTATCGGGGCGGGAGAGAAGATACCAAGCGCACTTAAATCATCGAAAATTTGGGTTGAAAACCTCGCCCTTTAGGGCGACTTTATGTTAGCATTAAATTGAGTCGTTGACTTTGGGAACGCAGGAAACAAGCGACACTCCGTAATCCCTAAATCTCTAACCATCACTGGTACAAAAGCTTT
>NZ_JASJFF010001256.1:0-4069 GCF_030065435.1 Microcystis sp. M53603_WE2 | reverse complement strand
GGCCAACATGGTGGCCACTTCTTCCTGCTGTAATAACCTATAGCTACAGACCAACAGATCAAAAGGTTGCAGTCGATCGAGTAGTGCTTGCCGATCGCCTGTTCCCAATTGGATGATATTTAAAGTGGGTGCGAACCTTTCCGCCTCGCTAATCCAGTTCAAACATACTGAAGTAGTAGCGATCGCTAAAGTCGGTCCCGCCGAGGCGCGGGTTAGGATTACTGCCAGGGCCTGTAAAGTTTTCCCTAATCCCATATCATCGGCCAAACAGGCCCCGGCCCCCCACTGGGCCAGCCTAGCTAACCAACGAAAGCCTTCCAATTGATAATCGCGCAATTCTGCCTGTAGAGTTGAGGGGACTTCTGGGGTAAAATCCTGACTTTCCTGAAAGCGTTGTAAATTGTCGCGCCAACGTTTATCGGCCTTGAGTTGTCCCACTTCCTCGCTGAGTTCGGAGAGAATCGGGGCAGCAAAGGGATGAAACCGCAAACCGTCGCCGGACTTTTCCGAGAAAGCGCGCATTTCCTGTAACCGTTCCCGAAATGCCTCGGTTAGGGCGAGAAATTGACCATCTCCGAGGGGAATAAACCGCCCCGGCGATCCCTCTAGCAGTTTCATCAACTCCTGCATACTCAGCACCGATTTCTCCTCTAGGTGCAGTTCCCCACTGACGGCAAACCAATCCCGTTGACTGTGGATATTTAGGTGTAGGTCTTGTAATCGAAGCTGACGCGACACCCGCCATTTTTCCCCTTCCGGCCATTCCACAAGGACGCTATCGTTTAATTCCCGCAATTCCAGCAGTAGATCTAGACAATCCTCTGGATTTTCTAGCCGCCATTCCCCATTTTCTTCCTCGAAACTGATCAGGATCGGACAAGAATCGATCGCCGTTTGTGCCAGTTTTTTCTCCAGGGCCAAATCCCTAGTTGTTTGCAGCCGTTCCCCCTCGATCTCGGCGATCACTGTTTCCCCCCCTTTTCCAGGCTGGAAATAGGGACCGGCTGCCCCAAAAGGACGGCTGAGAACCGCCACTTTTAGACCCTCCCCAGCCGGTAAGAGATGAATCCGGGGTTGACTATCGGCCGCCACTGACCGGGCTGCTTTTCCTCCGCCGATATCGGAATGTACTGTCACCATCCCGGAGAGGGAATTGATCGCGGCCAGCACTTTTTCCCGGCCCTTGTCGGGGACTTCTAGGCGGTTGCTTTTGCCGATAATGTCGGCGATGCTTCGGTGTTCTGGCTTGACTTCGATTACCTTAACGCGAGTGGGGGTTTCTTTCCAAATCAGCACTTCTTGGTGATCGCTGAGATCGGGCAGTAAAGAGAGGATTAATTTACCCGATTTTTCCTTACTTACTCGCAATTCCGGTTCCCCGGCGACGATTTCTACCCGCGTTCTGGGGGAATCTTCCCAAAACACCAGGGGATGACCGATCAGTTCGATAATGGCCCGGTACTCAAAGTGATACTCGTTCTGGCCATAGTAACTGGATTCCACGAAGATATGGGCGCAAATTTTCAGGTCTTGCGGGGTTAAATAGTCAATTTCCCCGGTTTTTCGCAGACGTTTCAGGGAGACGGGACGGCCACGACTCCAATTACCCCGCGCGTCGAGTTTCTGTTCTTTTGGTTGCAGGAAATAATCCTCGGAATGGATAGAGAGAAACCAAGCAAGGCGGACGACGGGGTTAGATTTACCCGGGGTTGGTGTTGGCGCGCACAGATTAGTCAAGGCATTCAGGCACAGTTGCCAAGCTTCTTGGGGTTCGATCGCATCTACTAGGGGGGAAGAGAGATGCCATTTTATAACCACCTCCGCTTCCGGCGCTCGATCGAGTCGGGACAGTAGGGCCCCGGTTTCTAGGGCTAACCAATGGTAGCCGGCCGCCTTGGCATCTTTGTAGAGGGGCAAGAGTAGGCGGGGCAGATGTTTTTTAGCGATGTCGCTGCTCATCCAGTAGAGACAGATACTACAGATAAGAGTCTCTAGACCCTGGCCCATTTGGTAGGGATTGATCGTCGCGTCGATGATTGCGTCTTTGGCCTGCATATCTCCCTGACGGGCAGCGATGATTTTTTCCAGACGGGCATAGATAGGGCGGAAAGGATGATCGTTTTGACGCGCCACCCAACTGGTATAGCTGGCGGCTTCGGCGAGACGTTCGGGGGTTCCTTCTTTGAGGAGGGCGAAAATAAAGGAGAAGCCGCTAATCGAAGAAAAATAGATTTTTTGTTTTCCTTTGGCTTTTTTTAGGGCTTTAAGGGCGAAGGTATATTCTTGGATCGCTTTGCTGTTTTCCCCGCCTAGAAAGGCAATCCAACCCCGTATCGCCCCGATTTCTGCTGCTTGGCTTTCCGGGAAGGGGCGATCGAGATACCGACGCACCTTATCGTATTGTCCTCGGATGATCGCCTGTTCGAGCCACAAATGGGCTTCGGAAACACTGGTCTGGTCTTGACAGAGTTCTTCTAGGAGGGAAAAAGCCCCATCGGCGCGAGTTATTTTTTCAAAAGCCTTGACAAGAATGCTATTTAGTGCTAGGGCTTGAAATTTGGTCGGTTGCGTCCGTAACCAATCCCCATCGAAGGGGTTATCGTAGATGAGGATGAGAAGGTCTTCTAGGCTGGTTTTTGAGGAAGAATAGCTGGTTTTCTGATAATCGGCGATTTGTTGTTCGATCGAGTCGAAATCCTGACGATAGATGGCCAGACGTATTTCTCGGATTAATTGCTCTTGTCCCTGAAAAACTAGGCTTTCATCCCAACGAGTCCGGGGTTGCGCCAGTTTTGCCTTGATAATCTCGGCAAAACGCTTGAATTCTCCCTTACTAACGCTATCACGGCTGGCAATCTCGACGAGGAGGGGATGACAGCGCGGCCCGTAGCCTTTGTCCTGGGTGATCACTTCCGCTTCTAGGAGGATATCTAAATGGGATTTCAGGGTTTGGCCGTTAAATCGCCGGTTGTTCTCGTCGCGGTAATGAGCTTGATTTAAACAGTCTAGAAAAGTGCTGCGGGCGATCGGTTCATAGATTAGGGAAAAAAGACGGACGATCACCTGATCGAGTGCCGATAATTGTTGGTAGCGTTCGATGAGTTGGCGGCGTATTTGCTCGATATCTTTCATATTCGGTTATATTCGCTGATAATCCTAATCTTTTTGCGGGGATATGACTGCAATTTATGGACGGGTTTCCAAAAAAGGTTCGATATCGATCGGGAACCAATCCCCGTCTAATACCTGTTGGAGAGTGAATATAGACTCTAGGGGAATCGCATTTTTATCGACTATCCGTGCGTTAATCAGGGATTTTCTGGCGGTTAAATAGGCTTTTTCCCAAGAATCGCGGGCATGGTTGACGAGGGTGGCACTATCTATTTTTTGTTCTAATTGCGCTCGGAAAGCCGCGATCTCCACTATCCAGTGACGGGCATTCCGTTCTTTTTCCGATTCCCAATAGGATAGTTTGAGCAAGTGTTCGATTAAAACGGTTAATAAACTCGTTATTGCCTGTCTCTCGCTTTTTCCCATGCACTCTACTTCCTCGATCAGGTTTTCCCAGTCCACCCTGTCAAACTCTTTTCGCTTTAACAGTTGGGCGGTTTTTTCTGTCCAGAGAACAAAATCTTCTTCGTAGAGAGCGGTCATCATAGATTTCTCATCCCGACTGGGAGCGCGGGGTAATGGCTCGATTATAACTCTCGATCGCTATCCTCGATCAGCTTCTAGTCTGGGGAATTTTTGCCAAGTTAGAGATTTATTCACTAGCACAAGTTGTTCTTTTTATCAAGAAAACTTTTTCTTTTTAACAAAAGTACACAAACATTTTGATCAACCTTATTGGCGATGTTATTTTGGGACTAGAGGGGAAAGATAACGTCGCTGCTAGAATTTAATTTTCAGACAAATAACCTCAGAGTATAAATTATGACCTTTACACCAGCTATTGATCCAGATATTGAATACCCCGACAGTGACGGTAAACCCATGGCCGATAATACCGAACAATACGAATGGATCGTGAAAATCAAAGAAAATCTTGAGATTCTTTTTGCCACTTCTC
>NZ_JASJFF010000836.1:0-1693 GCF_030065435.1 Microcystis sp. M53603_WE2 | reverse complement strand
GAGAATTTGAAAATAAAGAAGAACTGGAAAAAGTAGTCAATCAGCTTTTAAATGAAGGGGGATTGATTATTAAATGGAGTAGAAAACTTAAAAATAAGGGTAATGCTGTCAATGTAACTTAAATGCGTAAAAGCTTAATAAGGTCAAAAGTTTCAATGAACGGGAGCATCTCACTTATGCAATGAGTATTAATGCTTGTAGCCGTCAACAACTAGAAAATCTTCTACTTGATCACAAAGAGAAATGAGATTATAATAGTTATAATTTACAATTCAGAATATATCTCGATGGGAGGAATAATTCAATGTTATCAGAAAATGAAAAAAGAATTAAAGAGTTATGTCAAGACTTAGGGCAATGTCTCTAAGCTGTTCAGCATCTAAATAGCGTATAATAGAAACAGTAACCTATTCAAGTATCAATAGCTATGCCAGCCCCTAATCACTTGAATTCCGAACAAAAAGAAAAGTTACAAAAAGCACTAAAAAAAGAAGAAAATCCTTACATTAGAGAAAGAGTTTTGATATTGTTGTTGTTAAATGACGGGAAAACTCAAGTCCAAATCTCCAAACTCATTGGGTGTTCACTGCGAACAGTCTCTTATTGGTGTATTCCTGGAGATGCCAATAATTTAGATAGCTTGAAAGACAAGAGAATGGAGGGAAATTATCGAAAAGCGACGGATGAGTATATCAAAATATTGTTAGAGACAATTGACAAAGAGCCTCAAGAAATGGGGTATGAGTTTGGCCGTTGGACAGCCAAAAGATTAGCCACTTATCTGACAGAACAGACAGGTATAGAATTAAGTAGTTCTCAAGTCACGAACATTTAAAAAAAAAAGAAGTATGTTTATATTTGGGCTAAATATAGTTTAGAAGATCGACAATATCCTGAAAAAAGAAAAGAATTTAAACAAAAATTAGCCGAATACTTAAAAATAGCAAAAGAAGAGCCAAATAAGCTACAGGTATGGTTTTGGGACGGGGCTTTCAAGGTGGCGACGCAGGTTCGCCACACAGCCCCTCACGAAAGTGGATTCAGTTTAAGAGTCATTAGAAGAAAAACATGGGGGAAAAAAAGCCAAAGAAAAAAAGTTAGCGGACAAAGAAGAAGTGGTCGAGTAAATGCGATGGGAGGAGTGAGATATTCCGATAAAAAAAGATTCGTAGAATTCATCAAAAAAGGAAATTCAGAAACTTTTTATGAAGTGGTAAAAGTTTTTTATACAGAAATCATTAAAGAATGGGTGGAAGCGGGGAATAAAGAGGAGGATTTTCGAGAGAAGGGTCCAAAGATTGTCCTGATTCTCGATAATGCTAGTATTCACAAAAAAACAGATGTTGTTGGTAAAATTGCTGAAAATATGCCCAACTTAATTTTAGAGTATTTACCCGCCTATAGCCCAGATTTAAATATCATTGAATTGGTCTGGCACTCGGCAAAAGAATTTATCGCTCATCGACTTTTTAAATCAGTTGAAGAATTAGAATCTCTTTTACATCAACTTTTAAATGAAGGAGGTTTAATTATTAAGTGGGATCGCAAGTTGAAAAACAAGGGTAATTCTGTTAGGTTCTTCGGTTTGTCTTATGCAACGTACAGGATTATAAGGAATGAAACTCTTATAGAGAAAGACATTTGGCGATTTTTGTCAATTGTTTTTGATCTAGAGCGAACTAATCAATTAAGT
>NZ_JASJFF010000131.1:0-3225 GCF_030065435.1 Microcystis sp. M53603_WE2 | reverse complement strand
TTAGTCCTCTTAACAAGATTAGTTTTCGCTAAATGTTAAACACAGAATGATTGCCAGGCCTAGTAGGCTAGACCCATACTGCGGGTGGTTTCTGCTCCGAGATAAACCCGAATGCTTAGGAAATCCGTCGGACAAGCCGTTTCGCAACGTTTACAACCAATACAGTCTTCCGTGCGGGGGGAAGAGGCAATCTGGGCAGCTTTACAGCCATCCCAAGGAACCATTTCCAGCACGTCGAGGGGACAAGCCCGAACGCATTGGGTGCAACCGATACAGGTATCGTAAATTTTAACGCTATGAGACATTGAATTATGACTCCTTACCGAGTGTTCTCCATGTTAAATTTCGGGTTTATCGGTTAGTTTACCTTACAGCGATCTGTTCATCGCTCGATCGGTGACATAACTTTAAACTCTGTAACACTTGGGGCCAAATGGCGATCGCTAGTCAGGGATCGGGCAATTCTAAAATAGCCTTAAAGAATTGCTTGCCGGGGTTACGGGGGGAACCGAAAAAGGTAATCTGGATCGCAAGATAATTTATTTCGTTTGCCAGTATGACAGAAATAGCGATCGAATCGATCCTACAGGAAAATCGGCTGTTTCCTCCCAGTGCCGAATTTGCCCAGAATGCCACCATTAAAAGCTTTGAAGAATACCAGCAACTCTACGCCAAAGCCAAGGCCGATCCCCAGGCTTTTTGGGGACAATTAGCCGAAAAAGAACTATATTGGTTTGAAAAATGGTCAGAGATTCTTGACTGGCAGCCCCCCTTTGCTAAATGGTTCGTCAACGGCAAGATTAATATTTGTTACAACTGTATTGACAGACATCTCACCACCTGGAGACGTAATAAAGCCGCCATCATCTGGGAAGGAGAACCGGGAGACAGCCGCACCATTACCTACGAACAGCTACACCGAGAAGTGTGTCAATTTGCCAACGCTTTAAAGGAATTAGGCGTAAAAAAAGGCGATGTGGTCGGAATTTATCTGCCAATGATTCCCGAAGCTGCCATCGCTATGTTAGCCTGTGCCAGAATTGGTGCGCCCCACAGTGTCGTTTTTGGGGGATTTAGTGCCGATGCTTTGCGCGATCGTCTTAATGATGCGGCCGCTAAGGTGGTAATCACTGCCGATGGTGGTTTCCGCAAGGATAAAGTCGTTGCCCTCAAGGAACAGGTAGATCTGGCTCTAGCCGATAATAGCGCCCCCAGTGTGGAAAAAGTTCTCGTTGTCCAGCGCAGCAAGGAACCCATCAATATGGTTGCCGATCGCGATTACTGGTGGCATGATCTACAAAAACAGGTATCTGCTAACTGTCCGGCCGAACCCATGGATAGCGAAGATATGTTATTTATCCTCTACACCAGTGGTTCCACCGGCAAACCGAAAGGAGTCGTCCACACCACCGGCGGTTATAATCTCTACACCCATGTCACCTGCAAATGGATTTTTGACCTGAAAGACACCGATGTTTACTGGTGTACTGCCGATGTGGGGTGGATTACCGGCCATAGTTATATCGTTTACGGACCGCTTTCCAATGGTGCAACCACGGTAATGTATGAAGGGGTTCCCCGTCCCTCTAATTTAGGCTGTTTTTGGGATGTCATCGAGAAATATCGGGTTAATATCTTTTATACTGCCCCCACTGCTATCCGCGCTTTTATCAAAATGGGTGAAGATATCCCCAATAGCCGGGATTTATCCTCTTTGCGCTTACTGGGAACTGTGGGAGAACCGATTAACCCAGAAGCGTGGATGTGGTATCACCGGGTTATCGGTAAAGAAAAATGTCCGATTGTCGATACTTGGTGGCAAACGGAAACCGGGGGGATTATGATTACTCCCTTACCCGGGGCAATTGCCACCAAACCGGGGTCAGCAACCCTACCTTTCCCCGGTATTATGGCCGAAGTGGTGGACTTAGACGGTAATCCCACCCAAGCGAATGAGGGGGGTTATCTGGTGGTCAAACATCCCTGGCCCGGTATGATGCGAACAGTTTATAAAAATCCCGATCGCTTCCGCAATACCTACTGGGAACATATCGCCCCCAAAGATGGCCAATATCTCTATTTTGCCGGGGATGGTAGCCGTCAGGACGAAGACGGTTATTTCTGGGTAATGGGGCGCGTCGATGACGTGATGAGCGTTTCTGGCCACCGTTTAGGGACAATGGAGATCGAATCAGCTTTAGTATCCCATCCCGCGGTAGCGGAGGCGGCTGTGGTGGGACGACCGGATGAAATTAAAGGGGAAGAAGTCTATGCTTTTGTGACTCTCGAGGGGCATTATGAAGCGAGTCCGGAGTTAGCGCAAGCATTAAAGGATCACGTTGTCAAGGAAATTGGCATTATTGCTCGACCGGGAGAAATCCGTTTTACCGATGTACTGCCAAAAACGCGATCGGGTAAAATTATGCGTCGTCTCTTGCGAACTTTAGCATCAGGTCAAGAGATTTCTGGTGATACTTCTACTCTAGAAGATCGATCGGTTTTGGACAAATTGCGCCAAGGTGCCTAATTTAATTGCCGGTTTTTCCTAGTAGTTAGGGTGAGGAATAAGAGTTAATCTTATCTCACTCTAACGGGAGTGATGCTCGGTGAATATATTTGCTCAAGCACCAAAGCTAAGTAGTTGGACAAAAGTAAAGTTAACTGTGGGGTAAGGATTCAGGATTCAGGAGTCAGTAAGAATTGCGGCAATTTACATTTATTAAGATAGACAAAAGAATTTATGTCCGACTACTTATAGCTAATAATAAATCCTGTTTAAAAGGTATAGGGGAAGTGGGAAGTGGGAAAAAACAATCCATAACTTGGGAGTTAATCACACGATTAAAAACGGATTTGGTATAATAATAAAGATAAGAGCGAATTGAAATTATAGGAGTTTAATCAATGACCACCACCACTACTACCGATAATGATTTAAAAAGACTAGAAGATTTAATCCTCAATGGACAGAAGATAATCGAACATCGATTCAACGAAATCGACAATCGACTCACTACCATGGAAACTCGACTCACTACCATGGAAACTCGACTCACTACCATGGAAACTCGACTGATTGAGGTTGACAATCGATTGAAGGTGATCGAGAATGGACAAGCGGAAATGAAAGCTGATGTCAAAACTGTTCAAAAAGATACTACCGATTTAAAGATTGAACTCACGGAAGTTAAAGGTGATATTAAAACTCTTGATAGTAAATTTGAT
>NZ_JASJFF010000178.1:0-3597 GCF_030065435.1 Microcystis sp. M53603_WE2 | reverse complement strand
GTGGGGTCTTACCCATTTTCAGGGGGCCAATTACCTAATTTTCAGGGAAAAAGTACCTGAATTTTCCCCCCAATCACTCCAAAGGTCGGCACTTTTTGAGGGAAAACAAGTCTAAAAACCCTATCCAACAAGGTTTTTAGATTTATTCAGCAAACCCTAAGTAGAGGGAACGGAAAAATATCTATAATTAATTCTGTCTGGATACTTACAGCGTTTCCCTAAAGATGAAGTCTAACCTAATTCCGCAACTGACTTTACAAAACGAAAACTTCCTACCTCACCATTAAGATAACTGCTATATCGGTGACTCTTAAATTAGTACAAATATATGAACAACCGCGTGTAAGCATCCCACCGAAAAACTAATGCGCTCCGGGGTTTGGGGGGTAGAACCCCCCAAAAACTTGGCTTGAATGATAAAATCAGAAATAACGCCCAACTCTTAACGCCAAATAGACTAATCTTGAAATTGTCTAGCATGAAATTGAGCGTAACGACCATTAAGATTTAATAACTCCTCGTGATTACCCACCTCGATAATTTCACCCTTTTCTAAGACTAAAATACGGTTAGCTTTTCTGACAGTTGCTAATCGGTGAGCAATAACAAATACCGTGCGCTCCGTCATAATTCTTTCTAAAGCTTCCTGCACTAAAGCTTCCGATTCCGAATCGAGCGCCGAAGTCGCTTCATCTAAGATTAAAATCCTCGGATTAGATAAAACCGCTCGCGCGATGGCGATTCTTTGTCTTTGTCCACCCGATAAATTAACACCCCTTTCTCCCACATAGGTATAGTAACCCTGGGAAAGTTCACTGATAAATTGATGAGCGTTGGCAATTTTTGCCGCTTTTTCCACCTCTTGCAGATTAAAATCTCCCTGACCAAAAGCGATATTTTGGGCTATAGTGCCAGAAAAGAGAATATTTTCCTGTAAAACTACGCCAATTTGTCGCCGGAGACTTTTTAAAGTCACATCACGAATATCCACCCCATCGATTAAAATCTTGCCAGAAGTGGGGTCATAAAAACGCAATAAAAGATTAACTAAAGTGGTTTTTCCCGCTCCCGATGCTCCCACTAAAGCAATCATTTCCCCAGCGTGTGCAGTAAAATTAATATTTTTTAAAACCTGTCTGTCCTGGTTGTAATAAAAATTTACTTGACAATATTCAACTTCTTTGCTATGGGGTTGCAGATTGATCGCATTCGGTTTTTCGGTAATTGTTGGCAAAATAGCTAACAATTCAAAAATCCGATCCATGGAGGCTTGCCCCTGTTTAAATTGATTATAATTACTGGTAATATGGGCGATGGGATCGATTAACATTGCCACCGCTGCCACATAACTAACAAAGTCAATTCCAGTTAAATTCTTTTGGGAAATTTGCCAACCAGCGAGAAAGAATAAAAAGATGACACCGAGAGCTTGTAAGAATCCCACCACGACGTATTGTAAAGCTTTGGTGGATTCTGATAGGTATTGAGCGCGGCGATTTTCCTCCGCTTCTTGGGCAAAAAGCTCGGTTTGATAATCTTCAGCAGCGAAAGCTTGCACCACGCGAATACCGCCAAAAACTTCGGTTAATAACGCAGAAAGGTTAGATATTTTCGCTTGGGCGCGACGAGCATACTGTAATAATTTTTCACCAAAAAATCCCACCAAAACTCCCAACAAAGGAGCGATAATAATGACAGCGATCGTCAATTGCCAGTTAACAATAAACATATAGGCAAAGACGACAATTAACTGTAAGGCGGAGGGAATAAAATCATGGAAAAATTTATTAATTACTTCCCCAATGCGATCAATATCTTCCGTTAAACGATAGGATAAATCACCAGTTTTCGCCGTTTCAAAGTAATTTAAGCCGAGGGTTTGCAGGTGTGCATAAACTTTTTTTCTTAATTCGAGGGCAATTTTTAAAGAAGCTTTTGCCATCAGGGAATCTTGCCCATACTGAGACATTCCCCGCAGTAAAAAAACCACTGCCCCCACCCCCGAAAGTGTCGCCAATGCTTGCACATTTCCCTCGCCGATATATCTGGCCATTTGTCCAGCTAACCAGGCTAAAATCGGCCAAAATACCGTAAATCCGATCGTACAGATGAACGCCAAAATAATTGTTTGGGTTTGGGGACGGAGATAGGGAATGAGGTTCCAATAACTAGAGCGAGATTTCAAAATAATTTAGCGCCTTTAAATATTAAGTATTCCTGCAAAATTAATTTGCTAGTCGAGACAGTTATCAGTTATCAGTTATCAGTTATCAGTTATCAGAACGTAGGTTGGGTTGAAGCATGAAACCCAACACCCCCAGGGATTACGCTACCGCTAACCCATCCTACAAATAATTGTGCCTCCCTACTTACTGATCACTGATTACTGATTACTGTTTAGGCACTCTTGCACTTTGGCCAGAGGTTAACTGAGAGGTATAATTAACCTTGCTTAGGTACTGAAGAAAAGGAGATTAACTAGGGTCTGCTGAAAAAGTTTTTCCTGGGGGTAGGAGTCAGGAGTCAGGAGTCAGGAGTCGGTCGTTTCAGGTTTTGTTGTCCTCTTTTTTTTGTACCAGTTTGTGTACTCAAAGAAGGATAATGCAAGGTTTTTGAAGGTCTTAATCCTATTTTCGCAGCATGAACATCGGATTTTAGCAGGTCAAAAGCCTTATTTTAAAAGGGTTTTACCATTATTCAGCAAACCCTAACTAACAAATTTGCCTAAGGGGTTAATCGGGGTGTAGAGACGTTTTTAGTCCACGTCCCTACGATGTTTTCCAATAATACAAAGTTATTATGCGATTAAACCGCCACAGCTTGATGAATGTAGCCTAATTCCGTCAATTTGTTCCAGACTTTGGCGACACTTTCCTCTAAAGTCTCTAAATCGGTGCGGCATTCCACTTCCGGGTTAAAAGGTGGTTCATAGGGATCATCAATTCCCGTAAAAGACTTGATTTCGCCAGCACGCGCTCTTTTATATAATCCTTTCACATCGCGATCCTCACAGACGTTTAAGGGAGCATTCACGAAAACTTCGACAAAATTGCCGATTTTTCCCCGTACTTCCTCGCGAATCTCACGATAGGGAGAAATAGCCGAAACTAGGACAATCACACCGTGACGGGTGAGCAAATTGGACACAAAACCAATGCGACGGATATTTTCATCGCGATCCTCTTTACTAAATCCTAAACCTTTGGTGAGGTTCGTCCGTACTATATCGCCGTCGAGAACTTCAATGGAATAACCTTCAGCGATTAATTTTGCCTGTAATGCCTCGGTAATCGTGCTTTTCCCCGCACCGCTCAATCCTGTTAACCAAACCGTCACGCCGCGCTGTTTCATAGTAATCATTAATAATACTTAAATCCTGTTTAGCGTACCATATCTCAGGGATCAGTGATCAGGAGTCAGGAGATAGGAGTCAGGAGATAGGAGTCAGGAGATAGGAGTCAGGAGATAGGAGATAGGAGATAGGAGATAGGAGATTATTTTATTTATTCTCCCCACACCCCACACCCCACACCCCACACCCCACACCCTACACCCCACACCCTACACCCCACACCCCACACCCTACACCCCACACCC
>NZ_JASJFF010000065.1:0-1985 GCF_030065435.1 Microcystis sp. M53603_WE2 | reverse complement strand
GACCAAAAACCGAGATCCTCTTGCTTATTATCCACTTCTTCAGTTAAAATATTAATACTGATATGCTGGGCTATCCTTTGCCAAATTTTCAGGGGAACCCGCAAAGCAAAGACTCCCGTAGGGGTTTGGGGAGGATGTTCGTACTTAATCGGTTTAGCCTTATCAAGGCTTAAACGGGGAAAATCGGGCTTAAAACAGCCCCAAAGGTCATAATTACCCGTTAATAAGTCAATTCCTGAACACCACCAACCGCCTTGACTGATATGTTCATAACGCTTGAGAATATCATCCCTAACTCTGCCATCATTGCGTCGCGGTAATTCTTGGGAGTAGAGTAGGTATTCACTGGGAGATAACCCCGCTAAACTGGTGACATTGAGATGGATTAACTCCGCGTCCACCCCGCTACCACGCCATTCTTCTAAATATTTCATCCTTGTCCTCTACTGGCTAGACGCTATATATAGCGTTTTTGTCCTATTATTCTAGCGGTAAGCCACTAAATAGCGAAAAGATAAATTTTACTCTCTCAGAGGTTCTCGGAGGAAATTTGACTTTTAATCCACTCTTGTCTTAGATTATCGAAAAGTTAAGTAGTCGTGCAAAAGGAGACAGGAGACAGGCTTCGGCCGTGAGATCAGGCTTCGACGGTGAGCTCAGCCGGTAGTGATCCGATAGTAGTGGCGTAGCTCTCTTGCTTATCTAGCCTGAGTTGTAAAGATTCACAAGCTTCAATATTTCGTTGTCCTAAATGGGGTTCTTGCCATACCATCAAAAATGGTTCTACACATAATGGCAAACCAAAACGTAAGGGTAAAGATTGTGGTCGTCAGTTTGTAATTAATCCTAGTAATAAAACCGTCTCTAACGAAAACAAAAAATTAATAGTTTGGGATCAATAGCTCGGGTAATTTCACATTCACGGCAACCAGTGGTCAAAGCACTCTTGAGATTTTGGGAATACTTGGGACTCCTAACGATAGTTCTGATATTGCCTTTGATGATTTAATAGTGAGTACCGTAGCCGTACCCGTACCCGAATCTGAACCTCTAGCCATGTTAGGTTTAGTAACCGTTATCGGATTCGGTACCGGCTTGCGGCGGAAACTTGCTAAGAATAGTCAGAAAAAATAAGTCCCGCAAAAATAAGAAAAAGGGACAGAAATAACCTTGATCCTATTCCTTTTGTCTCGTGCCAAGGTTCTACATTGGCACGAGAAAGGGGAGGATATCCCTCCCTTCCCTGATGGGTTACACAAAAGCTAGAACCTCTGGAAATGCGTTGCAAGGGATACCCTGGCAACGAGGTAAGACTATACAGAAACGAGAAGAGCCAAGTTATCGTTGAAACTGCTATAATTAGTAAAATCTCAAGAATAGTAAAATTATATGAATGCACTGAAATACCAAACAATCATCAAAAATGGTCAACTTAGTTTACCTCCCCTCGACTTACCAGAAGGAACAGTGGTCGAAGCGATTTTATTGATTAAAGAAGCTGCTGAAATGGATGAAACAGACTATCTGCTTTCCACAGAAGCTAACCGTCAACATCTCCAAGAGGCAAGAGAATCTCTTAAAAATCCTGATAGTTATATTTATGTAGATGCTGCTAACTTATCAGGAAAGTCGCCTTTCTAACCCGAAGTTTTGATGAGTTTAACCAATGGGTGATCGCAGATAAAAAAGTTGACGCTAAAATTGTCAGCCTTATTAAAGATGTTCAAAGAGAGCCTTTTTCTGGATTAGGAAAACCAGAAGCATTAAAACATGAACTATCAGGATTATAGTCACGACGCATTACAAAAGAACATCGCCTAGTTTATAGCGTGTCTGATCAAGAAATTGGGCGTTGTCAAATTGAAACCCACATTCCGCACCCTAAGTGTCACAACGTCTCAAAAGAGGAAGATGCCTGAGTCAAAATACTTATCTAGAGGAGTGAGTTGGCGGCAAGCTGCCACCAACTAAGCCGAAAATTTCAG
>NZ_JASJFF010000816.1:0-1485 GCF_030065435.1 Microcystis sp. M53603_WE2 | reverse complement strand
TCCGATGAGGTGCGTTATCTCGATTCGATCGGACGGAAGCAAAAAGCCGAATTACAGAGAGATGCCCGGATAGCAGAAGCAAAAGCCCGAAAAACATCGATTATCAAGGATTCCGAGAATCTACGCCTAACCGCTTTGCGTCGTATCCAAAAAGATTTAGAAATAGCCAAAGCTGACGCAGAAAAACGGGTGCGCGACACTCAAACTAAGCGCGGCGCCATGATTGCCGAGGTAGAATCGGTGGTTATGTCCGATTTAGCTAAAGTACAGGCAGAAGTGGCGGTACAAACTGCCCGAATTAAGCAGGTGAAACAGCAATTACAGGCAGATGTGATCGCCCCTGCGGCAGCGGAATGTCAACAAGCGATCGCCAAAGCCCGGGGGGAAGCGGCCAAAATTATCGAACAGGGGAAAGCGCAAGCGGAAGGAACCAAAAAATTAGCGGCTTCTTGGCAAGGAGCGGGAAATAACGCTAAAAACATCTTTTTATACCAAAAATTGGAGTTATTGCTGAAATTAATGGTCGCTAGTGTCCCAGAAGTGCAGGTGCAAACGGTGACGGTAGTGGACGGAGGTGATGGTAATCTTGTCCCGAAAATGACTGCCTTTGCTGAACAATTGCGTCAAGCTACCGGGGTGGATCTGGTACAAATGGCTAATCGCCTAGCACAAACCGAGCCATCTGTCAAGGGAAAAGAGACAAATTTTGATTTTAAACAATTGCCCTCTTGAATCAGTTATCAGTGATCAGTTATCAGTTATCAGTAGGAGGATAGAGTATTAAGTGAGCAGTATTAAATGGCAGTAAAAGTCCTGTCTGTTCACTGATTACTGATTACTGATTATCGTCCACTAGAATGTTAATCAAGTTTGGAGACCACCACCATGGATGACTTAATTAATGATCCCTCCCCTTATCCCCAAGACATAGAAATGACGCGGACTCCCCCCTGGGGAACAGTGACGGTATTGGAGGAAGGTCCCCGGTATCGCATCAATCGCATTGTCATTAAACCCGGCCATCAGATGAGTACCCAAATGCACTACCATCGCAGTGAACACTGGATTGTCGTCTCCGGCACAGCGCGGGTAATCTGTGATGAAAAAGAAACTCTCCTCAAACAAAAAGAATCTACATACGTTCCCATGAATACCCGTCATCGGGTGGAAAACCCCGGTTCTATTCCTCTGGTGATGATTGAGGTGCAAAATGGCGAATATCTAGGAGATGATGATATTCACCGTTTGGATGATGCAGAATAGGACAGTTTTCTCCCCTATATACTTTAGTTATTTGCCAAAATCTCGATCGTGGATAAAAAAATTATCCTAGTTACAGGGGCCGCCCGTTCTGGGAAAAGTGAATGGGCCGAATATTTAGCCAAAATCAGCCAAAAACCCGTTATTTATATCGCCACCTCCTCGGTGGATGAAAAAGATCAAGAATGGTGCGATCGCATTGAAAGACACCGGCAGCGACGTTCC
>NZ_JASJFF010000239.1:0-1859 GCF_030065435.1 Microcystis sp. M53603_WE2 | reverse complement strand
TAGCCAGTCGTTTAAGGCTTTGTTGCCCTTGTTTTGTGTATTAAGCGTTGTACTACATGTTGGATAATGCAAGGTTTTTGAAAGTCCCAATCCTATTTTCTTGCACTAACATCGGACTTTAACAGGTCAAAAGCCTTATTTTAAAAGGGTTTTACCATTATTCAGCCAGCCCTAGTAAGGCTTTCAAAATAGTTTGACATAAAACCTGATTTAGGGGTTACAAAGGTGAGATGCTCCCCTTCCCCACTTCCCCACTTCTCCACTTCTCCACTTCCCACTCTGCAATAACTACTGGCAGCCAGAAATACATTGGTTTCCTATCATACTTTGTGCTTTTTGTCAAAAAAACTTTTTTTTTGCAATAAAACTACACAAAAAAAAGATCATCGTTATGGGTGAAATTGACTGATTTACCTGTTTTAATTAGGATCACCTTGTAGGTGTGGCAAGGGTTTGAGCCATTGCTGCCCAAAAAAGCACATAATAACCCACTATGAAATTCTATCAAATCGCTGTAACCATTGTAACATCGTTGTTAAATAAAAATCTTTCTCAATTAATTCTTAAGAATTTATAAATATTGCGAAATGTTAATTTAAATATTCTCAAGTTTTTGGAGTCAATAAATAATTTTTGCTTATCTTTGTCCAACATGGGGTTAGAAGTCAGGAGTCGGGAGTCAGAAGTCAGTATTCAGGAGACAGGAGATTATTTTTATGTATTCTTCCCACACCCCACACCCCACACCCCACACCCCACCTCCCCACTTTCCCACTCTCGACAATTCTCCTTCTCCGCCGCGTTAAGCATAGTCGATAATAATAAAAGACAGATCGATCGCTTGCGCTCATGACCGGCAACCACTACCAAACCTTAGAAATCAGCCATAAATCGACCCCTGACGAGATTAAACGGGCCTATCGGCGTTTAGCCAGACAATTCCATCCCGATAGTCAAAACGATAGTGCCAGTCACGATAAAATCGTCGCTATTAACGCCGCCTACGAGATTTTAAGCGATCCGAGGCTAAGAAAGGACTACGATAACCAACTAATCGCCAATTTTCCCGAAAAACGCGGCCAACGCACTGCCACTGCCCAAGCAAATTACCATCGTTACAAAGAGGCAGTCCAGGAAGACGAGGCCCTGGTGAAACAGTGGTATAACCAGACCTATAGCCCGATTAATCGTCTGATCGGTCAAATTATTCGACCTCTCAAAGGTCAGATCGATCACCTATCCGCCGATCCCTTCGATGATCAGTTAATGGCTGTTTTTCAAGACTATCTAGAAACCTGTCGCCAAAATCTCGATCGAGCCAAAACCCTCTTTTGCCAAAGGCCCAACCCTGCCAAAATGGCCAAAGTGGCCGCTTCTCTTTACTACTGTCTCAATCATCTCACTGACGGACTAGAAGAATTAGAAACCTTTACCCTTAACTACGATGATCGCTCTCTCCACACCGGTCAAGAAATGTTTCGCATGGCCCAGCGTTTACAGGTGGAAGCTAAACAGATAGCCAGTCAGTGCCAAAATTAAATCTCTAGCCATGGGCAAAAAAAAAGACGAAAATAGATCAAGACCAGATTTACCCAATCCCTAGCTTAACCCCGATGAGAGACAAACAATCAGAAATTACCAATATATCCACCACCAGAGATTCTGATCTTTATTCCTTGCCTCCGGCCGTCCAACGGGCTGCTAATATCCTTTTACGTCAGGGAAGAATCGGTTTTTGGACGCAGATTGTCCTAGGCGTGATTTCAGGGGTTTTATTACTCATTGCTACCGCTAGTTTATTAGGGACGAGACAACGCACTTCTGGCATTGAAATCGGTGTTTTATGTGCCATTGGTGGG
>NZ_JASJFF010000341.1:0-1796 GCF_030065435.1 Microcystis sp. M53603_WE2 | reverse complement strand
TTTCATGGTTATATTCCCCTAAAGCATTGGCTAGATCGAATAATTGCGATGTGGTTAATTCGATCTCCTGTTTATCCTGATCGGTTAGCAGGGAACCTAAAAATAATTGATGCTGGAGAAGTCCCTGACAACGGAGAGAAGGCAAGGAGGGGAGATGGCTTTCGGGGGAACCACTAGCCACGAAAGAGAGGGTAGAAACGGGACTAGAGAGTAAATTCTGCACATAATTAGCGACAATTTCCCCTAGGAGTTGTAATTGTGTGCGATCGCCTTTGATCGTCACCTGTTTTTCCTCACTCAATCTAGGATCATCAAAGCGCAATTGAAAGTGGGCATCGTTTAAGACATTTTTACCCAGCCAAACCGCTAGGGGCGAACTATTTCCCCAAATTTCTAGGGTACAGGTGGGGGGTGTATATTTGCGAATTAGATCACTCATTTTTAGTTATCGGTGGGAATTATGAATTATGAATTATGAATTATGAATTATGAACTGGGAAGCTTTTTTTCAGTGATCAGTAAACAGTAATCGGTGAACTGAAAACTTACATCTGATAACTGATAACTGATAACTGATAACTGATAACTGATAACTGATAACTGATAGCCTTTTTACTTTTTACTTGCCAAAAGGGTGTGCCAGAGAAGGAGATGACTGCGGGGGCTGCTGTAGAACAATAAATCGATTAATAATTTCCAGGCTAGGGAAATCAGGCTAGAATTGCTGAGATTATTTTCCGATATTTCTGGGTATTTTAAGCGAAAATTATCGATATAATTGCCCAAAAGCGTGGTTTTGACCGGTTCTTGTCCTTGAGTTCCCACTTGTTCCAAGAGAATTACGGCGCGACGGATTAACTCTTGCTTTTTTTGGGCTAGATGACAGAGGAGGAGAACTAGAGAACGGATGTCCGCTAGGGAGAGGTTTGACTGGGGTTGCCAGTAGTGGGCAACTAGGCGATCGCTTGTATCCAGATCTAAGGCTAATTCTTGGGCTGCTTGGGTGATAGACTCGGAGTCTAAATTAGCTAGAGAGACTAAAGCTGCCAAAATCAGGTTTAAATAGCTATTAATACTCTCTAACTGCTCGTTACTGGGTGAGATAGCTAGGGGTAAATCCTCACCCGTGGAGGACTCGGCAGACTGAGGCATAGTCAAGGACATAGATAATAAGGAATTGCCAGCAGAAAAACTTGGGTTTAGGAGAAAAAATCACTGGTTCTCAAGTGTCATCGCCAATTTTGGCTCTGAAACCCCGTTCTCAAAGGACGGCTTTACTATGAAATAGTAGCGCATTTACACGATATATGCTAGAATGTGAGATATGGAGAAAGCCTATTCGTTTCGATTTTACCCCACAGCAGAACAAGAGTCGCTATTGCGGCGCACCTTGGGCTGTGTAAGATTAGTTTACAATAAAGCTCTCCATCTCAGAACACAAGCATGGTACGAAAGACAAGAAAGAGTAGGATATACTGAAACTTCTTCGATGTTGACTGAGTGGAAAAAACAAGAAGAATTAGAGTTTTTGAATGGGGTTAGCTGTGTTCCTTTACAACAAGGTTTAAGACACCTACAAACAGCTTTTACTAACTTCTTTGCTGGTCGTACTAAGTATCCTAACTTTAAGAAAAAACATCAAGGAGGAAGTGCCGAATTTACCAAATCTGCTTTTAAATTTAAAGACAAACAAATCTATTTAGCTAAATGCACAGAACCTTTACCTATTCGATGGTCAAGACAAATACCAGACGGATGTGAACCAAGTACAGTAACGGTCAGATTACATCCTTCTG
>NZ_JASJFF010000687.1:0-2328 GCF_030065435.1 Microcystis sp. M53603_WE2 | reverse complement strand
TCGTCGTCATCCCCAAAAACCAATGCGTCAAGTGGTAATTTATCTGCGACGCAGCGATTCTCCCCTAGTGCAAGAAAATACCTTCCGTCTGGGGGAAACCTTTCATTCTTTTCAAGTCAACCCGGTTTATTACCCTTTGCCGTCCTCAGCAATACCGATGATCCCGAACAGGTGTTAAGTCAGCTGTCCCGTTCTCTAGAAACTATCTCTCAAAAACAGGTGCAAAGCAATCTCGCTGCCGCTACCAGTATTCTCGCTGGGTTAGTATTAAATCGAGAGACGATAAAAAAAATCCTTCGGAGTGACATTATGAGAGAATCCGTCATCTATCAAGATATTTTAGAGGAAGGCAGAGAGGAAGGCAAAGAGGAAGGTAAAGAAGAAAAAGCCCGACAAATTGCTCTAAAAATGCTATCTGCTGGTTTTCCTATCTCAGAAATTGCCCGATTTACTGATTTATCCCCCGACGCGATCGAAGAATTACAATCGAGAGACGATAAAAAAAATCCTTCGGAGTGACATTATGAGAGAATCAGTCATCTATCAAGATATTTTAGAGGAAGGCAGAGAGGAAGGAGCATTAACCGCTAAATTAAACTCTATTCCCCGTTTATTGGCTTTAGGGTGAAGTGTAGAACAAATTGCCCAAGCTTTAGACTTAGATATTGAACAAGTACCACAAGTCATTGAGGGACAAAATTGAGTGAAAACGGACAGTATTTTCTATCGTCTCTTTCAGACTTTTCCTGAAAGTTTCTTTGATTTGCTGAATCTTCCCCCTGAAACCGTCAATCATTATCAATTTTCCTCCCTAGAAGTTAAACAACTCGCTTTTCGTTTAGATGGGGTCTTTCTTCCTGATAACCTTAATGAACCGATTTACTTTGTTGAGGTACAATTTCAAAAAGATGAACGGTTTTACTCGCGCTTTTTTAGTGAAATATTTCTCTATTTTCATCAAAGTGAGAGTAATAACAATTGGCAAGGGGTGATCATTTATCCTCATCCTGGAATTGAAAATAGTCCCAAATCTCGTTATCAAGAATTCTTTGAGTCAGGACGGGTTAACTGTTATTATCTGAATCAATTAGATGAGGGGGATTCTCTGGGGGTAAAAGTGTTACAATTAATTGTGGAATCGGAACCAAACACCTTAGCCCAAGGAAAAGAACTGATTCAACAAGTTAGACAACAATTTCAGGAGTCTTTAAAAGGACAGGACATTCTAGAATTAATTGAGACAATTCTCATTTATAAATTACCGAAATTAAACCGTAAGGAGATAGAAGCTATGTTTAGTTTAAGTGATTTAAGAGAAACTAAGGTTTATCAAGAAGCTTTAGAGGAAGGCAGAGAGGAAGGCAGAGAGGAAGGCAGAGAGGAAGGCAGAGAGGAAGGCAGAGAGGAAGGCAGAGAGGAAGGAGAATTATCGGCTAAAAAAAGCCTAATTTTGCGTCAGCTAAACTTAAAACTAGGTTCTATTCCTTTAAAGGTAGAACAAAAAATTAAACAGTTAAATCCTAATCAATTGGATAATTTAGCTCTTGCTTTATTGGATTTTTCGGATTTAGAAGATTTGCACCAATGGTTAAATTAATAGGATGAAGTACAGTCGTCAACCCAACATATAAGATTAGCTTACTGCTACCCAGTGCCTTCGGCATCGCACTAATAATTTTTGATCATTAATTCTCTACCAGATGCCGCCGCTCCTTGTTTATAATTATTCATGCCATACTGAAGATTCCACTCGATAATATGGGCAAAATCAAAGAGTTTTCTGATCTCTGGACAATCATCGTAGGTAATTAACCATTTAGCCTGACATTGACGCATATGATCGGCAAAGCGTTGATGATCGAAGCTGGTATGTAAATTCCCTCTTACGCCGTATAAACGGGATTTTGTGGCACTATAGTAGGGGGGATCGAGGAAGATAAAAACTTCTTTTCCCTCTTGAAATAATAATTCTTCGTAGTCTTGGTTAGTAATTTTGACCGATGCTAATAACGGCGCAATTTGCGTTAATCTGGCAATTGATGAATCAGTAAATCTACTGTTAAAAGCCGCTTGGGAATAACCCCCGGAATCGACTGTTCCCGAAAAAGTCATCCGATTTAAGATAAAAAAACGCACCGCTTTCTCAAAGTCGGTTAACTTTAAATCTTCCCTTGTCAAATCTTGAAATAATTCTCGTCCCTTATCATATTTCTGTTTAATTTCTGTTATTTTTGCTACCAAAAACTCAATATTTTCTTGAGGGCATTGCCAGAAACAATATAAATCATAATTTAAGTCATTAATCCAATAGGTTTTTATTTGTTGTCC
>NZ_JASJFF010000256.1:0-7603 GCF_030065435.1 Microcystis sp. M53603_WE2 | reverse complement strand
GGTGAAGGTTGGCACAATAATCACCATGCCTATCAGTATTCTGCCCGTCATGGCCTACAATGGTGGGAAGTTGACCTGACTTGGATGACCATTCGTCTGCTGCAAATTCTGGGATTAGCTACTAATATTAAGTTACCCCCCAGCACGGCAACGGCGACAGAAAGTTAGTTTTATCCAGTTGTTAAATTAAATCTAGCCGAACTTATGTTTAAGTTCGGTTATTTTTTCTGCGACTTAACCCAAATCTGACGGCTTTTCCCACGGCACAACTGAGGAATATAGGTACTGCCAATCCTCCCCCAAAAAACGAAATCATTGATAGGATAAACTTGATTATTTCCCCCTCTGTCGAACATTGACTGGGGAAAGCACAACTCATCCCAAGAGCGAAGGATAACCAACCAAAAAAGAAAACACACAGGGGAAATAAGAGGCAAAAAACCAGACCCCCCGCTAGACAGCCTAATCCATTGGCCTTTCTATTCGATTTCTTCTCTGTCACCATCTCTATCGCTAACTTTTTCTAAGCCTTAGCATAAAAAGGTCAAACTATCAACTTTTTTAACAAATGTTTAATATTTACGCTGATGTGCCGGAAAGACCCCGGAGAACGTATATTTAAAGCTAATCCCCAAATTATATTAAGTTTCTAATGAAAAAAATCTCGATTTTAGGCTCTACAGGCTCGATCGGCACTCAAACTCTCGATATTGTCACCGATCATCCCGATAAGTTTCAAGTGGTAGGATTAGCCACGGGTAATAATATTCAACTACTATCGGAGCAAATTCGGCAATTTCGCCCGCAAATCGTGGCGATTAATAACGAAAGTCAACTAGAAGACCTAAAAAGCCTAATTTCCGACCTTGACTATACCCCGATTATCCTAGCAGGAAAGGAAGGAGTAATCGAAGTGGCCCGTTATGGCGATTCCGAAAGCGTCGTCACGGGAATTGTCGGTTGTGCGGGATTGCTGCCGACGATTGCCGCTATTACTGCTGGTAAAGATATTGCCCTCGCTAATAAAGAAACCCTGATTGCTGGCGGTCCAGTGGTGCTGCCTTTAGTGGAAAAACACCGAGTTAAATTATTACCTGCTGACTCGGAACATTCAGCTATTTTTCAGTGTTTACAGGGAGTTCCCACTGGGGGATTAAAAAAGATTATTCTCACTGCTTCTGGGGGTGCTTTTCGCGATTTACCCGTGGAAAAATTGCCGCAAGTAACCGTAGCTGATGCCCTCAAACATCCCAACTGGTCTATGGGCAGAAAAATCACCATCGATTCGGCTACTTTAATGAATAAAGGTCTAGAAGTTATCGAAGCTCATTATTTATTTGGTGTCGATTATAATGCGATCGATATTGTTATTCATCCTCAAAGTATTATTCACTCTTTAATTGAGTTACAGGATACATCGGTTTTAGCTCAATTAGGCTGGCCAGATATGCGTTTACCCCTGTTATATGCCTTGTCTTGGCCCGAAAGAATTTATACCGATTGGGAACCTTTGAATTTAGTTAAAGCTGGTAGTTTAACCTTCAAAGAACCCGATCATCAAAAATATCCCTGTATGGGATTAGCCTACGCAGCCGGCCGCGCAGGTGGGGCAATGCCAGCAGTATTAAACGCGGCTAATGAACAAGCGGTAGCGTTATTTTTAGAAGAAAAGATTAGCTTCTTAGATATTCCCCGGGTGATCGAAAAAGTTTGCGATCGCTTTGCAATTCATAACACTTCTACCCCTAGCCTAGATGACATTTTAGCCGCCGATAATTGGGCGCGTCAAGAGGTATCTAACTGTCTGATTGCCAATCCGGTCTAGATAGTCTAGATTCTGTAGGGATGTTAACTATAATGTCTCTACAGATATAGGATAGAAAAATCACTAATTTCGGCTATTTTTTCTAGTTAACTAGATTTATGATGATCATGACAAGGGTTGATAAGTAGCTGGTTATAATTAAATTAAAAATGGATTTTAGGTTCGATCCCCCCTGCCCCCCTTGATAAGGGGGGTGCCGATAGGCGGGGGGATCTGATAACTTTTAACGCCTACCTACTTAACCTTCAATAAACCTCTTGACTAATTAATTTTTGAGGGTTCAAAAACGGCAAAAATAAGGATTAAATTGCCTAAAATCCGTAAATAGACCATTTAATTGATTATTATTCATTCTTAATTCTCCTGACTACTGACTCCTAACCCTAACAACAATTTTTGATTTTTACAATGAGGTGTAATGACCCTGAAACTTGATCAAAAATAAGATAAAATAAACAAGATAGCGGTTATTACTTTTAATTTTCTATGGTTACAACTTCTCTATCCCTCCCCGAAATCGCCAGAGAAACCCGTCAAGCGAGTCGTCAACTGGCTATCCTGACTAACGAAGAAAGGAATGAAGCTTTAGAGGCTATTGCTGAGGCTTTAACTGCCAATGCTGATCAGATACTAGAAGCTAATATCGCCGATGTTCAAACTGCCAAAGCGATGCAATTATCTCCGGCTTTATGTGCGCGATTAGAGTTAAGTCCCAGCAAATTAAAAGCCGCTATTGCCGGGGTGCGAGATGTGTCTAAATTAGCAGATCCTTTAGCTACGATGCAAATTAATCGGGAATTAGATCAAGGTTTAATTCTTCGGAGAATAACCTGTCCTTTAGGGGTTTTAGGCGTTATTTTTGAAGCTCGTCCCGATGCTTTAATTCAAATTACCAGTTTAGCGATTAAATCTGGTAATGGCGTTATTTTAAAAGGGGGGAAAGAAGCGATCCGTTCTTGTCAAGCTTTAGTAACAATTATTCATCAGGCATTGAGTCAAACTAAAGTTAATCCAGCAGCGGTACGATTATTAACAACACGAGAAGAAATTCAGGAACTCTTAAAACTTGATCAATACATCGATTTAATAATTCCTAGAGGTTCTAACGAATTTGTGCGTTATATCCAAAATAATACCCGCATTCCTGTCCTCGGTCATGCCGATGGTATCTGTCATCTCTACATCGACAAAGAAGCCGATTTAAGCAAAGCAATTAGAATTACCGTCGATGGCAAAACCCAATATCCTGCCGCTTGTAATACCATTGAAACTTTATTGGTTCATCAAGACATCGCTAGACAATTTTTACCCGCAGTGGCACAAGCATTAGAGGAAAAAAAGGTTAAATTATTGGGAGATGAAGCAACTCGTCAGATGATTAACGTACCATCGGCCACAGAACAGGACTGGCAAACCGAATATAGTGATTTAATTCTGTCAATTAAAATTGTCGATAGTCTGGAATCAGCGATCGAACATATTAATTATTACGGTTCTCGACACACGGAAGGCATTGTCAGCGAAAATTTTAACACGGCCAAAACCTTTAGCGATCGAGTCGATGCCGCCGGAGTTTTTCATAATTGTTCCACCCGATTTGCCGATGGTTTCCGTTACGGTTTTGGGGCCGAAGTGGGTATCAGTACCCAAAAAATGCCTCCCCGTGGTCCGGTGGGATTAGAGGGATTAGTGACCTACAAATATCAATTAGCCGGAGATGGTCATATTGTCGCCGATTATTCTGGGGAAAATGCCCAATCTTTCACTCATAAGGACTTATAGTCGAGAAAAAAGCCGATGTTTACAGGATTAATTCAAGCCTTGGCAACAATCCGGGTCGTGGATACCGATAGACTTTATTTGTCTGTATCCTCTGATACAATTATCCGAGATTTAATGATTGGTGATAGTGTGGCTGTGGATGGGGTTTGTTTGACAGTCGAGGAAATTCTCCCAGAGGGTTTTCTGGCCACCGCTTCCCCGGAAACCCTACAGCGCACTACTTTAGGACGAAGGATTAAAACAGAACCCAACGTTAACCTAGAAACCTCTTTGCGGGTGGGTAGTAAAATCGGCGGTCATTTTGTCACCGGTCATGTGGACGGTATTGGCTGTTTAGTCGAATCGATAATCGTGGCTAATTCGTGGGAAATGACCTTTGCTGCCCCTAGTTCCCTAGAAGAGCAGTGGAATAACTACATAGCTCGTTATATCGTCGGTAAGGGCAGTATAGCTGTTAATGGCATTAGTTTAACCGTGGCCGATTGTGATGCCTCCGGCAGCTGGTTTAAAGTGGCTGTCATCCCCCACACCTACGCCGAAACCAATCTTTCCCATTTAAAATTAGGCGATTGGGTGAATCTAGAAGGGGATATTTTAGGCAAATATGTGGAAAAATTGTTAGGAATGCGCTCTTATCACCCTCCTAGCGAGATTAGCCTAGAATTTCTGGCTGAACATGGTTATTAGTTTTCCAGAAAAAGCCTTTTCAACATATAAATTTATTGGCAATTTATCCATTAATTTTAGTTTTAAAATTGCCAACCTTCTCGCTCCATTAAACCCTGAACATTGGTACAATCGATAGAAAAGTGTTGACAGACTGTGGGGATTTTGTGAGCATTAGGCTTCAAGGCTTCTTCGGTAATTACGCAACCGTCTTTTATCTTGGCACAGGCAATAATAAATGGGTCTGCCACTGGCTTTCCTTGTAATCTGGCTTTTTGAATCACTAAATCCTTAAAGTTTCTTATAGAAAAAATTTCAGGAATAAATAAAGTTTCCTGAGCAGTGGGTGGTAAAAATATTTGTTTATTGGAGTCTATCCAATCTAAAACAAATTGTTTATTATTGCCATATTCTACTTCTTTAAGCACTTCGCGTACTGATTGTAGTTTACCTTCTGACACAATCAAATCGATTTTTTGCCAAACGGTAGGAAAACTTTTGGGAAAATAGTTTCCTAAGACCTTAAAACTACTTGTGTCAAAAATGTAAACCATCAAAACAGTCCTTTGTCTAATAAATATTGTTCAAGTTTTTCCACCGTAGCAACTTTTTTAATGTTTAGATAATCAGCAACACGCTCGATATCGTATTGGCCTTGATAGTATTTCTTGAACACAAGTTTTAGGTAATTTTCTCCCAAATATGTCGCCTGACTAGCATAGTAATCACCTCCAGATTTTTTATTTTTGTCCTGACTTTTTCCCACCTGCTCACTGTACCACTCCCTTACTTTAAGAGTATATTCTTTCTGGGAGATTAAGTTATTATCTAATAGTTTTCGTAAAACTACTTCTCGACTAACCTTATAATCACTGGAAATTTTCGAGATAATTTTATCGTTATCGTTAACGTTAACTATTGTTTCTCTGATTATCTCAGAAAAGACATGATTAGGAAGCAAAAACTCCGCAGCAAATTTATTACAAAATATCTCGATATATTTATTTTCTCCTTGCAAACTATTAATATATCTATCGTCAGACTTAGTAATTCCATTAGTCTGCAAAAGAATATGTGCTAATTCATGAAAAATGGTAAATATTTGTCTAGATTTTTCCGTGCTATTATTAATATAGATGATCGGAAATTCAATATCTATCAAGCAAAATCCCGAAATTTCTCGCTGCTTAAAAGAACGCTTAAAAATAAAAATACCGGCTTCTTCCACGGCACTCCGCCATTTTTTTAAGGCAGTTTCCTGATCATTCCAGGTCAGTTGTTCTTCTAGAGTAACGTTTAAATAATTTCTTATCTGTTCGGCTAATCTCCTTAAATCATCACTAGAACTAACCGCAATATCCTGAAAGATTTTCTTGGTACTAGGATTAATACCATTATTAATTTCCTGTAGCGACAATTGCATCGCTTTTGCTTGTCGTAAAGCATAGATAGTATCGGCGGCCAGGTTTTCGATTTCAAAGTCTGGCAAAGTTCTAAATTCTTGTTTTTCCTCCGCTTCTAGGGGAGGTTCTGGGAAAAAGAATAAAGCGAGAGGACGTTTATATATTTCTGCTAACTTTTCCAATTGACTATAGGTAGGAAAGTCCTCTCCTGACTCCCATTTCTCGATAACAGAAACATCTTTTTTAAACTTGAGTGCCACAGACTCAAGAGAATATCTCGCCCTTTCTCTTGCCCATTGGATTATCTTGGGATTAACGCCTGTCAGTTTCTCGCCCATTAGTCGATCTTATCATCACGAGATAGAGATTTCTAGCTTGATTTAGATCATACAGTAGTTTTATTGTACTATATAATTACCCAAAATAGAGACAATATACTGAGTTCTGGATAGGTCAGTGAGGGATTGATAACTTTTTCCTATATAAAAAACCGGTGAAAAGCTTGACATTAGCCAAAATCCCCAGACAATGTTAAGTTAAATTAACCAATAGCCGAGGCTTGTATTTAAGGAAAACCCCTTATGGTAGCAACACCAGTTCAACAGAAATACGACATCAAAGATATTAGTTTAGCCCCCATCGGCAAACAGCGCATCGAATGGGCTGGTCGGGAAATGCCCGTTTTGCGTCAATTAGCGGAACGTTACGCTATCGAAAAACCCTTTGCCGGACTGCGTTTAGTCGCTTGCTGTCACGTTACCACCGAAACCGCTAATTTGGCCATCGCGCTAAAAGCCGGTGGCGCTGATGCGTTACTAATTGCTAGTAATCCCCTTTCCACCCAAGATGATGTGGCCGCTTGTTTAGTGGCTGATTACGGCATCCCCGTTTATGCAATCAAAGGGGAAGATAACGACACCTATCACCGTCACGTTCAAATCGCCCTCGATCATAAACCCCAGATTATCATCGATGATGGTTGTGATGTAGTGGCTACTCTAGTTAAAGAAAGAAGTCACCAATTACCCGACATTATCGGTACTACCGAAGAAACTACCACCGGTATCGTCCGTTTGCAAGCCATGCTCAAAGCCGGGGTGTTATCCTTCCCCGCAATGAACGTTAACGACGCAGAAACCAAGCATTTCTTTGATAATCGCTACGGTACAGGTCAATCTACCCTTGATGGTATCATTCGCGCCACCAATATCCTCCTTGCCGGTAAAACCGTGGTTGTGGCTGGTTATGGTTGGTGTGGTAAGGGTGTCGCTATGCGGGCCAAAGGTTTAGGCTCTAATGTAATTGTCACCGAAATCAACGCCGTGCGTGCCATTGAAGCGGCGATGGACGGTTTCCGGGTTATGCCCATGGATGAAGCCGCCAAAGAAGGCGATATCTTCATCACCGTTACTGGTAACAAGCACGTTATCCGGGCTGAACATTTTGACCTGATGAAAGATGGGGCGATTGTTTCCAACTCCGGTCACTTTGATATTGAAATCGACCTGCAAGCTTTAGGCGCAAAAGCCGATAATGTTAAGGAAGTTCGCAACTTTACCCAACAATATAGCCTAAAAAGCGGTAAATCCGTCGTTGTTATCGGTGAAGGTCGCCTAGTTAACCTCGCGGCCGCCGAAGGTCATCCTAGCGCCGTTATGGATATGAGTTTCGCTAACCAAGCGATCGGTGTAGAATACTTGGTTAAAAATAAAGGTAAATTAGCCCCCGGCATCTACTCAATTCCCTACGAATTAGACCAAGAAATCGCCCGCTTGAAACTGCAAGCCATGGGTATTGAAATCGATACTCTCACCGAAGCCCAATTAGAATATATCAACTCCTGGACTTCCGGAACCTAATATCAGTTATCAGTTATCAGTTATCAGTTGTCAGTTGTCAGTTGTCAGTTATCAGTTGTCAGTTCACT
>NZ_JASJFF010000430.1:0-2265 GCF_030065435.1 Microcystis sp. M53603_WE2 | reverse complement strand
TGAAATGGGGCGAAAGTCTGTGGACTCTGTGTAAGACAGTACATGGTTTTTTAACTGTGGTATGCGACGGTGGTGGAAGCAGAAACTTAAATCGTGAGGTTTAGGAATCGCCGCACTTTTAGGGCGGCGAGGATGTCAATATCAACTTCCCTCCCAGATTTTTAAATAGGCATTTTCCATATTTTGAGCGAATTTTTTCCCTTGCCAGAGCGGGGCTGTGTCACGATTTCCTAACAGTTGATGGCTGATGTCTTGACGAAGGGAGCGATCGAGTCCTAATTTTACTCCCCAGTCGATATATTCTGCCTCATTCCAGCCAATTCCGGCTTCAATACCAGCATTAATCATAAAAGTATAACTATTGCGGGCGGAAAATTGTTCTCCTACCAATGTAACTAAAGGGATTCCTTGCCATAAAACTTCTAAGGTGGTGGTAGCACCATTGTAGGGATAGGTATCTAACACCACATCGGCAATCTGTAAATTAGCGCGATGGGTATATTCATCGATATCTCTCGGTAAAAACCGCAATCTTTGGGGATTAACTCCCTCCCGAATCGCTATTTCAGTAAATAATTCTTGAATTTTTTCAGTCTTACCGACTCCCTTAATCAGAAAATAACTATTAGGGACTTGTGCGAGAATTTTCATCTGAAGTTTAATGGTATCAGGATGACGTTTCATGCCACTTTGTACGGAAAAATAGATGGTAGCATCGGGGGGAATTTCTAAATCTTCTCGACGGAGATTGGGAGTGCCGATTTCAAAACCATCCACTGCTAAATATGTCTCTGGTAAACGATAGATTTTTTCTCGATAATATTCCTCCGCTTGCTGGGGTAAAACGTAGGGATCGGCGATATAATAATCAATAGTTGCTAATCCAGAAGCATCCCAACCTAACCAAGTCACTTGTTTTGCTGCGGGTTTCAGTGCCATGATCTGATTGGTAATATTATGGGTTAAACTGTCTAAATCTACTAGAATATCTATCTGATCCTGTTGAATTTGTTGGGCAACTTCTAGGGGATTTTGAGCGTAGGGAAAATGACGGATAATATCTCGGCTATCCCGGAACCATTGACGGGTAATTTCATCTTCTTCTTGGTTAATAGTATAGATGGCTATTTGCAATTTTTCTCGATCATGATGGTGAATTAACCAACGACTTAACCAACCGACAGAATGATGTTTTAAGGTACTGGCAAGATAACCAATCGTCAGTTTTTTTTGAGCTTTTTTGATAGTAATAAAAGGAGTTTTTAAACTATTATTATCAAGAAAAATTTCGGCGATGCGATTAGTTAATTGTCGATTGGCTAAGGCTCGATCGCCTAGGTAGGGTAGGGGACTAGAAACATTGAGAAAGCTAGTTTTAATAATCGGTTCTAAAGTGATATTTTTCTGACGGGTTAATTCCTGTAATAAATCATGATATTCTTGATAAATATGATCAATTTCTTGCCAAACTCCCCAGCGCAAAAGTATTAACAAAATCAGATAATTACTGTATAACTTTAGGGTTGGAGTTAGACAAATTTCTCGCAACTGATAGGCAGTTATCAAAGAATTATCAAAGTCTTCTGCTAAAATATAGAGGTTAACCAATTGTTCCAAAAGACTCAGATCATTTGGTCTTAATTGCAGACAAAGTTTAATAATTTCCACTCCAAAAGTGGGACTTTGTTGCTCGTTGGTGACTCGTGCTGCTATCTGAAAAGCTTGCGGGATAAAACTATCGGCTAATTCCTCCAGGTAGGGTAAACTTGCTTGAGCTAAATCTAAAGTTAATTCATGGGGATATAAAAGACTTTTGAGAACTACATTTAAAAGCAATTCTCGATCGGGATTAGATCTGAGATTGTCTTGAATAGGATAATTAAGTAGTTCTTCAGGATCAAATATTTCTAAATCTAAAGCTAAGTCGAATAAAGCTAATAAATTATTAATTGACTTGGGAACAATTTCCTGTAGATGATAGCGAAAATATTCTACAGCTGCCAGATCACCTTTTCTTTGTTGTCGTCGCGCTTCTGCGTCTAAAACCGCTTCTAATTCTGCTTGCCATTGCTTAACTTCTTCCAGATTACCTTCCCTTAAAACATTTTGCCACATCACCTGTGCCGGGAGCATCCCAATTTTGCCATAAGTATAAATGCTTAGAGACTAAAAACGTTAGCTAAGGCAAAATAAAGAGAAACAATTAAACGGTAGAATCATGAATACAGACCAAAAAGAACAACTAGATCAACATTTAAAAGCCAT
>NZ_JASJFF010000137.1:0-1909 GCF_030065435.1 Microcystis sp. M53603_WE2 | reverse complement strand
TTCATCTAAACTAAACATAGTTTCTATCTCCCGACGATTGAGAAGCGGTAACTTATAAACGAGAATCGTCTCTATTAATTGTAAGAGTTCTTGCGGTTTTTGGTCGGGGGTTAATTCTTGCCTCACTCTTTGGATTAATTTTCGGGTGCTATCAATCGCTTTTGCTTTAGATAGGGTGATTAATTGGACTGTAGCTAAACCAATCGAAGTTTGAGGAGTGTTTTCTAATTCATTCAGATAAATCCGTCTGACTCGCTCGGAGTTGAGAAGTTCCCGATAGCGTTGAACTTTATCGGTTTCTACTTGAGGGTTAGGATAGACAATCACACCCCGCCAATCATTGGTTAAGTCAGTTTTACTGAGATATAAGAATATTTCGGTGAAAAAGCGCTGATAAAAAGCCTCATCTTCTTGAAATTGTACCTCACAGAAGTAGATAGGAGTCTGGGGGTGATTATTTTGAGGCAGAAAGACTCCATCGAGACGAAAAGAAAGTTGTTTGACTTCCACTGAGTCAAAGCGGTAGTTATTCGCTTCGGTGATAGGAAGTTGAATTAATTCAAAGAAGATAGAGGGGAATGATTGAAAGAGTTGATAAAAAATCGTGTCAGTTTTCATGCTTTTATTTTATAGCACTACGCGCTAAGATTAGGACGTTTTGCTCACCCCTAACGCCCCTTAATAAAGGGGGGAATAAGGACCGACTTTAACCCCTAAAATAGCTCAATCTTAATCATTACTGATTAATTTAAGATGTTTCCTTGGCGAACCCTTCCAGTCTCTCCCTGATGGGCTTTTTTCCGGATTCATCAATAAAAAACGGAGAATACTTGACAAATTCGGGGGGGGGGTAGAATGAGGCTGCTTATTGCTGTTAAGCAATGATTTATGGGGTATAACGAGCAGTTTTTCCCCATTCTTAGCCATGAAATTAACTTGTCAATCAATCAAAAATGACTAATCAACTGCTAAAAGCCCTTTGCCTTCCGGCGGTGACTTGTGCCGTTTTCACTGCCATTCCCGCCCATGCCGCCATTTTTACCGCTACCTATACGGATACTGTTGCATCACCCGGATTTCTACCCCTTGTCGATAACGTTAATGTCGGTGATACTGCGGTTATTACCTATCAGCTTGACAATGGGGGAACTTCCCTGTTGAGCCAAACATGGAATGCCACTGACATTGTGACTGTCACCTTCAACTTTGGTAATGGAGCCCACGTTACCACCTTTAATCCTAATGGGGGTGATGGGTTGGATGGTACTACAGGAAGCTTTGTCACCAATGCCTCAGGACAGTTAACGGCTGTTCCTTTTGATTGGTCTGATTTCAATAATGTCAATGTCGTCTCAACCAATTCTACACAAACACCTATAGAATGGTACGTGAATGGGTTCAATGGCGTTTACTATACTGACCCAAATTATTATTACGAGGTCAATTTGACCAATGTAGAAGGTAACATCGATCCTGCTAACTGGACTATTCAACCTGCCCAGATACAGACAACCCCCGAACCAGGCACCCTTTTAGGCTTATTAGCGGTGGGTTCTCTGGGTGTATTGGCTTGCAAACGGCAATAAATGACCAATTCTATGGTAAGGAAGGTTTAAAAGCCTTCCTTTTTGGTTAGGGAAAAAGGCACTCTCGCCTATTGAATTTTGGGACATAATGGATAAGTAGCTAGACACAATTAATTACACATATCTAATACTAAGTAGGGTCTGCTGAAAAAGTACGGGCGAAGCATTCGGATAGAAAATCTACGGTTTCACCGATAGGTTATTGCCCGAATGCTTCGCCCCTACAGAACGCGGGCCGATGAAGACGCAAGGTTTTGAACGACGATTCTCTCAAATTCTTGCACCTGTTTCGGAAGAAAAGCCCCAAAACCCTTACTTTGCCT
>NZ_JASJFF010001141.1:0-3430 GCF_030065435.1 Microcystis sp. M53603_WE2 | reverse complement strand
GGGTACTGAAAAAAGTTGGGTTAAAATATAAAGGCCAAATCTAGTCAGAAAAAGAGATTTTTTATGGAAAAACAGGTAAATTGTGCTGTAGATTGCCTAAATGGTTGTATTTTAGGCGATAAATGCCCCAATCAAGCTCATGCCGCCGAAGCAGCTAAATTTATTGCCGAAACTTCTTTGGACAAGATGTTAGAAATGGCAGAAGCCGCTAGACTAAAAAAACTGACGCAACCGACCCAATGGATTATTCCCGATGATTTCTAGGGTTTAGGCCGGGGAACGGGGAACGGGTAAGAAAGTCGCTGTACCTTACTACTCCCAATAGCACTATATCAGTTTTTTCCACTGTTAACCGATAACTGTTGACTGAATAAAAGGCAGACAAGCAAGCATTTTCGGTTATTGAGAATTTTTTCTTTTCGTGGCTTTTTGTTTGCTGGTAGGGAGTAGGGGAGCGGTTAATTTTTCGTAGAGTTCAAAGAGGTATTCAATACGGTTTAATTCACTGGTAAAGGGTTGGGGACGATAACACAAATCAACGGCTTTGTCAAGTTTTTGGTGAGCTTTGAGCAAGTCGGGAGGCATGGTTAAAGGATCGTATAAATCCGCAAGGCTACTATCAGGATATTTTACCCTAGTATCTAGCACAGCTTGAGCGCAAGTTTCGACGGTTTGTTTTTGTTTGTCGGTGATATTTTCTGGAAAGGGGTAGTTATTATAAACGATGGTGTTTGAATAACGGTAATCACTTTTTAATCGTCCGCAAACATATTTAACCCATGTCATGTGCATTGCTGAAGTAAGAATACCAAATAAATATAAATCAGCACTGGCAACAAAGAGACAACTATTATTAGCAATATAATCTGGACTAAAGAAACCGAACGGAATATATTTTCTATTCTCCGAAGAGTGACTTGGTATTAAAATATAGCTGGTTTTTGGCTGTCTATTTTCAGTAAATAATGTTGGGAACTGCGACCATTTAATTGTCGCAACTTTAGAACTAGCCAAACGCATTTCTTTAACAGCTTCTACTCTTTTTAATAATAGAGGCAACTGCTTTAATTCTTTAGGCTGTATTTCTGTTAACCAAAAACACCAGCGTCTTTTATTATTCAGAAACTCATCAGCAGAAATAAAAGGCTTAATAAATTTTTCTCCTGCGGGTTCTTGTCGAATATACTGTTCTTTTTCCTCGTCATTCATCAGAAGATTACCACCATCTGTAGGTTGGCTGCCTTTGATCATTTCAGGCACGTTACAAATGGGTTTTATTTTCTTTAAAATGATTAAATCATTTCCTTCTGTCAGGTAAGGATTAATATTTTTAACCTTTCTTTCTGTTGGTTCACCTTTAATATCAGCATAATCAAAAATACGTTTATTGTCAATATCTTCTAGCCCAAAACCAATAATAACACAATGAACTGCGGCGTTTCCTTTTGCTTCATTACTCCAGCTAAAAGTTCGATAGGCAAAATGAATTTTTATTTTATATTTTTGATAAAGCTCTTGCCAAAGAACACCAACTTGTTCACCCTGAGAAATAGAATTTGTACTAACTAAAGCGCAACGAATTAAACTATTTTGAATAAATTCAGCCGCTTTAATATACCATGCCGTCACATAATCTAAAACACCTGCTCCTTTAACTTCGCCTAAAACATTATTCATGTCAGCCTTTTGGTCGGCATTTTGTAACTGTTTCCCCACAAAAGGAGGATTCCCTAAAATAAAATTGAGCTTTTCTTTTGATACAATTTCCTCCCAATCAATCCGTAAGGCATTTCCATGAACAATCTTTGCCGCTTTTTTCAATGGCAAACGCACAAAATATTGACCAAAAGTATTACTAACTTTAATATTCATCTGATGATCAATTAACCACATTGCCACCTCAGCCACCCTCACCGCAAACTCATCGTATTCAATACCAGCAAACTGATTGACATCTACCTGAATAATCCTACTAATATCTATTACTAACTGCCCCGTTTTATCTAACTCCTGTAATACCAAAATCTCTAAATCGCGTAACTCCCGATAGGTAATAATTAAAAAATTGCCGCAACCACAGGCAGGATCGAGAAAATATAAATTAGCAATCTTTTTCTGAAATTCTAGTAATTTATTGCGATTGCCTTTAATCTTCTCAAATTCCCTGTGTAAATCATCTAAAAATAACGGTTTAATCACCTTTTGAATATTTTTCTCGGAGGTATAATGCGCCCCTAAATTGCGTCGCTCTTTTGGATTCATTACCGCTTGAAACATAGAGCCAAAAATAGCAGGGGAAATTTTTCCCCAATCAAAAGCACAAGCTTCTAATAACATGACTCGCATCTTGCTATCAAAAGCCGCTAAAGGTAAAGACTCCTCAAATAACTTGCCATTTATGTAGGGAAATTGAGTTAAATTTTCATCGAGATTTTTTAATCTTTTTTCTTCTGGTGTATTCAAAACCTGAAAAATAGCATCAATGTGCATCGCCAAATCACTACCATCTTCCTTGGTATGTAGATCGATATATTCCCAGAAAATCCCCTTATTAAAAATACCCGTATCATCGGCAAATAAACAAAATAATAAACGCACTAGATAAACTTCCAAATCATGCCCTATATAACCAATTTCTTTGAGGCAATCATGAAGTTTTCCCATTAACTCGGCGGCTTGAATATTGACGGGATCTTCGTCTTTATAAACTCGCTTTTCATAACCAGCAATAAAATCAAATAAATGAACGTTATCAACAAAATTACTTAATTCAAATTCCCATTGATTGCCCGAATCTAAATCATATAATTTAAACCGTTGAAAATCCGATACTAAAATATAACGCGGTAACTCATGTTCCTTTAAATTGGGAAAATAATCCTTAGCCTGTTGTGTGGCTTTTTCTAAATCTTTCCCCTTCGATTTATGCTCAACTAAAATCGTTCCTTTCCAGAGTAAATCAATAAAACCCTGTTTATTATCTGCTTTTTTTATCGGTTGCTCAAAACTGGCTACCCTACGCCGTGAAATGCCAAAGACATGAAAAAACTCATTCCAAAAAGATTGAGATTCTGCTTTTTCTGAAGTCTCTCCTTGCCACTCTTTTTGAAAGGTAATCGCGCGATTTTTAATTTCATTCCAACTTAAAGGCATAGTTTTAACTCCTTATCTTTCGCGGGTTTGCTCAAAGATAGTAGAAAATGGTGTAGGGAGCCAGATGCAGTCAGTAAGGGATACAGATAAGTAGCTGGTTATAATTAAATTGAAGATAAATTTTAGGTTCGATCCCCCCTGCCCCCCTTGATAAGGGGGGTGCCGATAGGCGGGGGGATCTCCCCTTGATAAGGGGGGTGCCGATAGGCGGGGGGATCTCCCCTTGATAAGGGGGGTGCCGATAGGCGGGGTGATCTCCCCTTGATAAGGGGGGTGC
>NZ_JASJFF010000871.1:0-2431 GCF_030065435.1 Microcystis sp. M53603_WE2 | reverse complement strand
AATCAACCCTACCTTATCAAGGAAGGCAGGCGGCCGGAACCTAAAATCCATTTTTAATTTAATTATAGCAATTCCCATAGTTGTGAGGTACAGAGTCTTAGGTTTTGAGGAGTCAGGAGTCAGGATTCAGGATTCAGGATTCAGGATTCAGGATTCGGGATTCAGGAGTTAAGATTTTGGTGTACCTCATGAGATTGGGAAACGCTATATATTTAATTCCACCCACCCACTTAACTGCTAGATTAGCTGACCAATTTTGTTTAGCTGTTAATTTTTGTAAAAAAAACATCGTCTGTATCCTATTGTACAGCTAGACTAAAAATATCTAGAAAAAGCAGTTAGATCGGCAAGAGGGAAAAGGTAAAAACCCTGACTGGGAGATGAGGGGTAAATACGCAAATAATCCTAAATTACCGCTCTAAGATTGGCTTTACCGACAGCAAGAGACCAGATTAATCAGGCAAATATCGTCAAATAAACTAATCAATATAGCTTCTTAGGTGTCTGGGAGTGAAAAAGACAGAAAACGAGGGTTTTCTAGTTTCTATAACTGCACTAATCAGAGACCTAGAACTTAGCTCTAAACCGACAACTAAATTATCAGGAGAATTGGGGTTATGCCGACTCTACACACGCTGACCAATGATAGTATCTCTTGTCCCTTGTCCGATCGCATGGAGAATGTCAATTTCCACTACGAATTAGAAAATCAAATTCATCCCACCTACGGCCTCGAAAACCTAGGCATGAAAAATCTCGGTCGCGTTTATCGCAATCTTTCCGTACCGCAATTAGTCGAACAGGCGATCGAACATCATGAGGGCGTTTTAGCCGATAATGGGGCTTTAGTGGTGGAAACGGGTAAATATACCGGTCGTTCCCCCAAAGATAAATTCATTGTCAAAGAAGCCAATAGCGAAAAGGAAATCGACTGGAATCAGCATAATGCCCCGATTAGCGAGGAAAAATTCCAGCAGTTATACCGAAAAGTCCTCGCCTATGTACAGGGAAAAGACCTATATATCTTCGATGGTTACGTCGGGTCCGATCCTAATTGTCGCTTTGGCGTGCGCGTTGTCACCGAAATCGCCTATCATAACCTCTTTGCCCATCAGTTATTCCTCCGGCCCAGTGCGATCGAACTAGCTGCCCATCAAACTGATTTTACCGTGATTGCCCTGCCGGGGTTACAGGGAGATCCCGAGGATGACGACCTGAACAGCGAAGCCTTTATCGTCCTCAACCTGGCCAAAAAAATCGTTCTCATCGGCGGCACTCGCTACGCTGGCGAAATCAAAAAATCCGTCTTCTCGATGATGAACTACCTGATGACCAAACAAGGGGTTTTACCGATGCACGGTGCCGCTAACATCGATAAACACGGTCATACGGCCCTCTTTTTCGGTCTCTCCGGTACGGGGAAAACCACCCTTTCCGCCGATCCTAAACGCAGCCTCATCGGTGATGATGAACACGGTTGGTCAGAAGACGGCATTTTTAACTTTGAAGGCGGTTGTTACGCTAAAACCATCCGTTTAAGTGCCGAATACGAACCCCAAATCTGGGCGGCGATTCAATTTGGCACTATTCTCGAAAACGTGATCCTTTCCCCCGATAATCGCCTTCCCGACTACGATGATGGACGTTTGACCGAAAACACCCGCGCCGCCTATCCCCTGCGTTATATCCCTAATTGTGCCGTATCTGGCATGGGAACCCACCCGAAAACTATTATCTTCTTAACTGCCGATGCTTTTGGGGTACTGCCACCAATCGCCAAATTAACCACGAACCAGGCGATGTATCATTTCCTCTCCGGCTATACTAGCAAATTAGCGGGAACGGAACGGGGAATCACCGCCCCACAGGTGACTTTTTCCAGTTGTTTCGGTCAATGTTTCTTCCCCCTCTCACCCCTCGTCTATGCCCAAATGTTAGGGGAACGTTTAGAACAACACCCCGAAACCTCCGTTTATCTGATTAATACTGGTTGGTCCGGCGGTCCCTACGGAGTCGGCGATCGCATTTCGATCAAACACACCCGTGCTATGGTTTCCGCCGCTTTAAATGGCGATTTAGAGGAAGTAGTTTTCCATCCTCATCCCATCTTTCAAGTTCTCGTCCCCGAAATTGTCCCCGGAGTTCCCAAAAAAATCCTCGACCCGCGACAAGCATGGCAAGATGGCGAATCCTACGACCTACAGGCGCGAGAATTGGCCCATCGTTTCGTGGAAAATTTCCGTCAATTTACCACTGCCTCCCAAGAAATCATTGCAGCCGGTCCAATTTGGGAATAACAGCATCAAGGAATCGGTTTTAACGAAGGCAGGAGTCAGGAGTCAGGAGTCAGTATTCAGGAGTCAGGAGTCAGTATTCAGGAGTCAGGAGTCAGTATTCAGGAGTCAGGAGTCAGGAGTCAGGAGTCAGTATT
>NZ_JASJFF010000885.1:0-4376 GCF_030065435.1 Microcystis sp. M53603_WE2 | reverse complement strand
CACATAACAACGATTACCGAGAGCATTAACATAATTGGGGTTGATTGTCAAGGCCTGGGTATAATCTGCGATCGCTCGCTCGTACTGGCCGAGAACTAATTCCGCATAGCCGCGATTATAGTAAGCATCGGCATCCTTCGGCTCTAATTGTAGAGCTTGAGTAAAATCCGCAATCGCCCCTGAGTAATCCCCTGCGGTTAAACGATCCACACCCCGATTATAAAATTCTACAGCCTTCACGGGGTTAGCGGTAGTTTGAGAGACTAGGGGAGAGATAGTCAGTAAAAAAGTCGCTATAGCCATAATAATTGTCAATTTTTTCTTAATTTTCATAATCCCTTCACCTAAACAATTCAAGGTAAAATTAAACAGCCCTACTCACAGGTCAAAATATCATGATTAAATCTCTTTTGGCGACTTTCCTCCTAATTACCACCCTCCTCTTAACCGGTTGTGCAACTCCCATCGCTGGACTGCAAGGATACACCAGTGACAGCCAAGGCTATCAATTTTTATATCCTAAGGGTTGGACGCAGGTGGATGTGAAAAAAGTTGCAGGAGTAGATGTGGTTTTTCATGACCTGATCGAAACGAGCGAAAATTTAAGCGTTATTATCAATCCCGTCCCCGACAATAAAACTTTAACAGATTTAGGGACCCCCTCGGAAGTTGGCTATCGTCTCCTGAAAAATAACAGTCTTAACCCCAATCTCGATAAGGAAGTAGAATTAATTCGCTCAGAATCCCATCAAATCGACGGTCAAGATTATTATATCCTCGAATATCAAGTTAAATTAGCCAACGGTCAAGAACGTCATAATCTGGCCAGCGTCACGGTTAATAATCATAAACTCTATTCTTTTAATCTTTCCACTTCCCAAAAACGTTGGACGCAAATTCAAGAACTCTTTGAAACTATCGTTGATTCTTTCTCGGTTAGTTAAATGTCAGAGGATAGGAAATTTTCAGTAAAATGTAGGGTGCGTTAGACGGCAAAAATTCCTGTTTTGACTTAAAGGTAAAAATCCGTCGTAACGCACCACTGGCAATAGGCAATAGTAAAATGTAGTAAAATGTAGTGGACTGTTTCAACTAAAATAGGGCAATAGATTTTGGCTTAAAGTCTTAGATTATAGAATTTATAGCATTTTTCTAATACACCAAATTAGCTGAAACAGTCCAGTAGGGTGCGTTAGACGGCAAAAATTCCTGTTTTGACTTAAAGGTAAAAATCCGTCGTAACGCACCACCTATCATCAACTAGGTAGCCGGTTACAATTAAAGATAACATACAAAGAACCAGAAGCCTGTCCCACTATCTAACAATTAATTGAGATTACTTACTGAATGAGTAATCAGTAATCAGTGGGGAACTGATAACTGATAACTGATAACTGATAACCGGTAACTGATAACTGATAACTGATAACTGAATATGAGTAACTCGGAAGAAAATAGACTAGATAGACTCGAATCTCTTGCTGAAAATACCCTAACAGAACTACGGGAGATTAAATCAGGACTACAGGAGATTAGATTAGGATTACAGGAGATTAAATTAGGACTACAGGAAACCAATCAGGGATTAAAAGAAACTAGAGCGATCGCTAATTCTAACGCCAAATCGATCGAAGCGTTAACTAATAGTCTTGCTGAGTCTAAAAAAGAATGGGAAAAAGACAGACGGGGACTTTATCAACTGCTAGGACAATTAACTCGATCGAGGTCGGATTTTTATGAGGTTCAGTCGGATTTTTACAATCGATTTGACAAGGAAGAAAGACAATCCCGCATGGTTGAGATTTTAGATCGTTATTTTCCCCCCTAAAATCCTGCCAATTCCTAGCAGAAATAGCTAAAAATCTGATAACTGATGGTGGGTTACGGCAAATAGATAAATTGATAATTAAGTCTAATAATTTGTCATTGCCTAACCCACCCTACCTAACTTTTATCCTTTTGACTTTTTACTTTAAAAATTATGTCCATTCCCTTGATTCTTGCTTCCGCTTCTCCTGCGCGCAAAAAACTATTACAAATGGTGGGAATCGATCCGATTGTGCGGGTGAGTAACTTTGATGAATCGACAATTAATGCTGATGATACTCTCCATCTTGTCCAAACTTTAGCCCAATGTAAAGCGCAAACGATCGCCCCTAAATTTGATACAGGATTGATTCTTGGTTGCGATTCCGTCTTAGAAGTAGCGGGGGAAGTCTATGGCAAACCCAAGGATAAATCAGAAGCGATTGATCGTTGGCAAAAAATGCGCGGTCTGGTGGGTACACTCTATACAGGTCATGCTTTAATCGATCGAGTTAATCATCAAACTTTGACTCGTTGTGGGATCACTAAAGTTCACTTTGCCAATATCAGCGATGAAACAATTATTGCCTACGTTGACACCGAAGAACCCCTCAAATGTGCCGGCTGTTTTGCCCTAGAAGGAAAGGGGGGTCTATTCGTGGAAAGATTAGAGGGATGTCACAGTAATGTTATCGGTTTAAGTTTGCCCCTATTTAGGCAGATGTTAACGGATTTTGGCTACCAAATCACTGACTTTTGGTGATCTTTTTGCCGATGATTTCCCCAAATTTATTGACAAAAAGACTTGACAAATTCTCAGATTTGCGTTAACCTTTTATTATAATGGGAATCCGTGTCGCCCTGCGAACCCCTCTTTTTTCTATCGGATAGCCCCAAAATTTTTAACCCTTTCCTTTTCACTTTTTCCCGAAAAAACTATGTCTTGCTTGCGCGTGGGAATTGCCGGTCCGGTGGGTTCAGGAAAAACAGCCCTGCTCGATGCCCTGTGTAAAAATTTGCGGGATCAATATCCGATCGCCGTAGTCACCAATGACATTTATACTCAAGAAGATGCCCAATTTTTAGTGCGATCGCAAGCTTTAGCCCCAGAAAGAATTTTAGGAGTAGAAACGGGAGGATGTCCCCATACAGCTATTCGCGAAGATGCCTCAATTAACTTAGTTGCCATTGAACAGTTAGAGAGAAAATTTGCTAACTTAAAGTTAATTTTTCTGGAAAGTGGTGGCGACAATTTAGCGGCAACCTTTAGCCCCGAATTAGTAGATTTAACCATCTATGTGATTGACGTGGCAGCCGGAGATAAAATTCCTCGCAAGGGGGGACCGGGTATCACCAAATCGGATTTATTGGTAATTAATAAAATAGATTTAGCCCCGATGGTGGGGGCAGATTTAGGAGTGATGGATAGAGATGCCAAAAAGATGCGCGGAGATAAACCCTTTATCTTCACCAACTTAAAAACACGGGAAGGATTAGAGCGAGTGATTGCCTTTATCGAAAAGAATTTATAATAACTATTGCTAGGAATAAAAAAGAGAGCGCCAGAAAAATTTAGGTAAAGCTAACATTCTTTTCCAGCGCCAAGGTTCCTGATAGAGTCGATACAACCACTCTAAATTATTGTCACAGAAAAAGCGAGGGGCGCGGATTTTTGTCCCGGACCAGATATCAAAACTACCCCCCACACCTACCCAGATAGCTTGGGGACAGAGATATCGATGTTCCCTAATCCAATATTCTTGTCGGGGTACTCCCAAACCAACTAAAATTAACCGCGGTTGTTGATCTTTTAATACCTCAATCCAATCGGACATTTCCTCGGAGGATAGATAACCATGGTTAGCCAGAATACGGATATTAGGTATCTTTTTTTGCCAATTACTTGCCGCTTTTTCCGTAATCCCCGGTTGACCACCAAAAAAAGCAATAGGAAAACTCTCTCCCTGCATTCCTAACTCAGTAATTAAGGATTCTGATAATTCAATACCGGGGCAGCGGGTTTGTTTTCTGCCCCTTAATTTTAAGTAAATAACAATCCCCGCGCCGTCGGGAATAACTAAATCTGCTTCCCGAATAACTTGGGCAACTTTAGCATCATTTTCCCCTAACATTGCCATTTCTGCATTGAGAGTGACAACGTGGGAACCAAAACCTTGATAGGCGCGATCTATTAACCAACGACTGTAGTTATCGAGAAGATGAACCGGTAAACCAAGAACCGAATATTTGGGGGGAGTTTCTAACATAAGTAGGTAGGTGTTAAAAGTTGTCAGACACCCCCCTTATCAAGGGGGGATTAAGGGGGGATCGGCACCCCCCTTATTAAGGGGGGCAGGGGGGATCAGAGGCAAAATCTATCTTCAATTTAATTATAAATACTTACTTATAAGTCATCTTGATTTAGTTGTCATTTTATCGAGAAATTGGCACAAAATCTACCCCAAAACTAGAACGAGAACCGGGTTTAACTACCACTAATTGCACGGATTGATTGCGATCGCCAGACGGTAAAAATCGCACTGGATTAGTCGCCCCAGGCACAGAAAAAT
>NZ_JASJFF010001401.1:0-2570 GCF_030065435.1 Microcystis sp. M53603_WE2 | reverse complement strand
CATCAAGGCTATGTCTGGACAGCCGCCTTTAGCCCGGACGGCAAGCGCATCGTCACCGCCTCAGAAGACAAGACAGCGAGGGTGTGGGATGCCGAGACGGGAAGAGAAATCGCCTCCCTCAACGGCCATCAAAGCTCTGTCTGGACAGCCGCCTTTAGCCCAGACGGCAAGCGCATCGTCACCGCCTCAGAAGACAAGACAGGGAGGGTGTGGGATGCCGAGACGGGAAGAGAAATCGCCTCCCTCAACGGCCATCAAGACCGTGTCTGGACAGCCGCCTTTAGCCCAGACGGCAAGCGCATCGTCACCGCCTCCTCTGACAAGACAGCGAGGGTGTGGCCTGTGGAAAATCTCGATCGCCTGTTGGTTCGAGGCTGTAATTGGTTAAAAAACTATTTGATTGTCAATCCTCAAATGCTGGCTAAATTATCGACCTGCCAAACTGCTGACCTCACCCAGCCTAGTGCGAGTATTTTAATGGAACAAAGCGAAGCCTTAGCTAGGGAAGGCAAAATCAACGAGGCAATTGAAGGCTTTAAAATCGCCCAAAAGTGGAATCCTAGCCTCCGTTTTGATCCCGTCGCCCGCGCCAACCAACTCGCCAACGACGCTAAAAAGGAAAAATAAAGTCAAAAGTCAAAAGTATAATCTGAGAGAGAAGGAGAAAGGAGAAAAAATGAACCCAAAAATTGACCAGACTCAAGCTGGTAGTAACTTTGACAAAATTTGCGATCGCGTCATTTCTACTCGTCAACCAATAGAAATTACACGGGAAGGTGGTGAAAGCATTTCCTTGATTCTTACAGCAGAACTCAATAGCTTGATAGAAACTGCTTATTTATTCAGTTCTCATGAAAATGCAGTACGCCTCCTAGATGCACTACAACGTGCCAAAGCCAGAACGAATCAGCCTCAAACTTTAGAAAACTTATGCCAGGAGTTAGGTATTGACAAAGAAGAAAAAGTCTCAGCCTAAGCCAGAACGCGAACTCGTTTTTGATATAAGGTTTCTAGAAGACCTCAGATATTGGGTAGAAACTGAGAGAAAAATTGCCCTTCGTCTGTTATCTTTAGTTGAAGAAATTCGACGCAATCCTTTTGAAGGAACGGGCAAACCTGAACCCTTAAAATATCAAGATGCCAATGTTTGGTCTCGCCGCCTTACCCAATCTGATCGTATTGTTTATCTGGTTAGTCACGATCGGATAGAATTTTTGCAAGGTCGTTATCATTATAGCGATCGCTAAGTACCTAGACAAGCTAAAACGCCAACCCCATGCTCAAAATAGAAATCACCGATACCTCCATCACCCTCATCCAACTCCTCCATGAAGTTGAAAAAGGACAAGACATCATTATTTTCCGAGAAGGTCAACTCATTGCCCAACTCTCGCCCCCGCTAAATTCCCGCCACCCTCTAAGTTCCCACCAGGCTTTGCGATCCCAACATCAACCCTCCGCGATCCAAAGCCTTGACATCCTGCAACAATTACGCCAAGAAGCACACTATTGATTTACCTAGACACCAGCTTTTTAGCTCCATTTTATTATGAAGGAACTCACACTCATCTCTCATCACTCCGGCTCCCTCAAACCTCTAATCGAAGGCGCAATCGCTGAAGCCCTACGTTCCACTGAAGCGGGTATCCAGCGTACCGAACAACGACTGCGAGAATTTGAGGACAAATATCAACTGTCCACAGCAGAATTTCTGCATCGCTACGAAAACGACGAATTTCAGGAAACCCTGGAACTTGACGAATGGATTGGCGAATTGCGAATGCTACAATGCCTACAGGAAAAAGCAGAAAGACTCAGAGGAATTGAATTTGTTAATTGAAGATTATTTTCAACAGATTCAAACAATTATCGCAACCTGTTCAGTAGTAAAATTTTTTACGCTAGATTGTGAAAAACGTGATAGTTATGAAGGATTTATTCGAGCCGAAATTAAATTCATTGATAATTCAGTTCTGCATATTCGAGAGTTTGTCAATATCGAAACAATTATTAATCGTAATATGTACGCTTATCAGTATATGAATACCATGAATACCTTAATTTTCCGTTATGATAATACTCCACATCATAAAAAGCTGAACCTCCCAACCTATCCCCATCACAAACATGACAGCAGTGAAGAAAATGTAATCTCGTCCGCTGCTCCAACGCTCTTAGAAGTTCTTCAGGAAATTACCGCCAGAATCAGGAGTTTTCTATGAATGAACTAAAAGGAATCAGTATCAATAAACTGATTGAATATCTTTCCCCCAACACTTTAGCCGAATTTGATGCCTATACTAGATTTAAGGAAATGACAGCTAATGGCAACCCAGAAGAAGGATTGAAAATCTTGGCTAAATTTGATAAGTAGGTAGGCGTTAAAAGTTGTCAGATGCCCCCCTTATTAAGGGGGGATTAAAGGGGGGACTAAGGGGGGATCAGCACCCCCCTTATCAAGGGGGGATTAAGGGGGGACTAAGGGGGGATCGGCACCCCCCTTATCAAGGGGGGCAGGGGGGATCAAACCTAAAATCCATTTTTAATTTAATTATAACCAGCTACTTAAT
>NZ_JASJFF010001278.1:0-4664 GCF_030065435.1 Microcystis sp. M53603_WE2 | reverse complement strand
GGGGTGTGGGGTGTGGGGTTTTACCAGTTTTGAGGTGGCCAATTACCTAATTTTCAGGGAAAAAGTGCCTAAATTTCCCCCCGATCACTCCCAGATGCAGTACTTTTTGATTGACAAAAGGTCTAAAAGTCTTACCCAACAAGGTTTTTAGATTTATTCAGCCAGCCCTAAATAAAAATAATCTCCTGACTCCTGATTGCTGATTACTGATTACTGATTACTGAATTGGTCTGCCCCGGTAACGAATATCTGCATTGTTATTATCTTCGGTTTCGAGGACGATCTCGAATTCTTCTACAACGGAATCAAGGAGGGGATTAACTGTGGGATTTAAGAGAGGAGTTTCGGGGGTGGGGTTAGAGATAGCGAGAATTTTTGCTAATTTTGAGCGAGTTTTCTGGATTTCTCCCTCTAACAATCCCGTGATCGTTTTGCCAGTTTTCACTAAAAGAAAAGCTTGGTCACTGCAAGGGGTTAAGATCAGATGACCCTGGGGACTGCGAATAGCAATTTGTTCCAGATCAGACCAGCTTAATTCCTCTTTTGTGTTATTGGCAAGATAGAGCATTGTTCCGGCTAAGATTAAAGCACTATTGTGTTCCATGCCGATGGAATCAGTCAAAGGTTGACCCTGGGGAGAAACAAGCATGGTCCCCTCAATAGCGAGCGGTTTTTCGGCTAATTCTTGCAGGATTTTGGCAATTTCTACCTTATAATTTGGTTCCCTAGGTAAGGTATTTTTAGAGTTATCATAGTTATTATCGGTGGGATGTGGTCGTTGTCGTTCTTTGGTTTCTTTCGAGGAGATAAACCATTGTAGAGGTTTTCCTTCCCGCAGTTGCCGTTGGCTAAACAGACGAATATCTTTAGAAAGTTTAATCCCTAATTCAAAGGCATTTGCCTGATAATTGTCAGCTAAAGTTAAGGGTTCAAGGGAGATTTTAGCATCATCTCTGGCAATACGTTTTAGGGGACCTGCTTCTAGACAGGCAAGGATTTTAAACAGTTGTTTCGAGTCGAGTAGTTCCTGTAAATAATAACAATGAAAGTAGGGGATGTCCCCACGATCAAATTCATCCTTACCATCGTTAATTAACCAACCAAAGAGGGTGTTATGGAAGTCAATTTGATAGATATAGACTCCTTTAAATTTCCTGTCTGGAGGATTATAGGTGTCCCATAACTGAGAGACTATATGTTGATAAAAAAACTGTTGAATCCCTAGGGGGACATTGACACTAGCGATATATTTAAATCCCAGTTGTGAGAAACTGCTATAAATCAGTTGTTCAACGAGCAAGGACATGATCTGTAACCTTTAAGCACTTTTGTGGGCTATTATAAATAATTTTCACACAATTGTGTCTTGTTTCTAGTTTTTGGGGAGATATTTGACGGCATTTCTCCTCAAGATGAACTGTCACCTAATTTGGTGCCGACTCCCCAAAACGAAAACTTCACACCTCACCATTAAGATGACTGTTATAAGGCAGTCAGCAGATTTTTGAGAGATTTTTTTACTAATCTTTCTGTAAATAGCTCGGATATAGTGCTGGTCGTTTAGGAAAAGTTTACCAGTTGTTGATCGATTTGAGACAATAACCAAGATAGGGAGTCTAAAGCTTGATTTGCTTGCAGCGTGCCTTGTTGGGAATCAATTAAAACTGTTGAGTAAAAAAAACGGTGATTAACTTTTTGCTCTCGCAGTTTTTGCTCTAATTCTTTGACTTTTAATTGTAGGTTTTGCCAGCTTTTTTGGTCAGAGACAACTAGATCGCATTTGCTGATAATAATGCCTAAATTAAACCTAGTTTTATTATGGTTAATTATCTCGATCAAGGTTTGAAAAATTCTCAGGTAATTATTATGCTTGTCTGAATCATTTAATAAACTTGCTGCTTCTAAAAACAGTAAACAAGCATTAGCCTGTAAAGCCATATTGACAAAGGCTAAATTATAGATTTGACAACTTTCTCCCGGTATATCCCACCAGCGAATTGTCGCTATTTTATCCGAGCGATCACCGCTTTTTTTCTCTAAACTAAAATCAAAGTTACTGATTTTTAAAGTGGCGGGGGGATATTGACCTGTTCTAGCGACATAATTGAGAATTTTTTCAATATCTTCTTCGCTTTCTTCCTCTTGAGATCTGAAGACAATATTAGCCGGATTTCCCGAAGTTGCTTGATTTTTGAAAGTCTGATAAGATGCCGCTAGGAAAACTGTTTTTCCTGCTCCTCTTTGACCGATACTGAGAACTGTATAAATTTTGTTTTCTTGGCTAAGATTTTCCTGATTGTTAGTCATTTTAAAACCTCTAAATTGAATGAAAAAACTTTTGCTGCGATGATTGTGTCTCTCAAGCAAACACAGACAAGAAAAATTGACTTGAGATTAGTTAATCTCCTTAGCTCAACAATCCCCTGCTACACTCTTGTAGTTATGCTGTCTGGAAAGATGATCGAGAAAGCTTATTAGTCATCTAATTAAGATGATTATATTTGTTTTGTCTGATCGGATCATCCCGGTTAGCCAAATCTTCACACAAAGTTACTATTCTAATAGTAATTGAACTTGCTCTCGGTGCTTGAGATGGAAATCTTGGGATTAAATTTTCCTGATTTTTAACGACAAAAGCCACGGTAAGTAGGGAGGCACAATTATTTGTAGGATGGGTTAGCGGTAGCGTAACATGAGCGGGCGTTGGGTTTCATGCTTCAACCCAACCTACGTTCATCTTATATTTAATTCCACCCACCCACTTAAATCCGTAGAGATTTTCTGGGTGTAGTTCTAAGTGATCTCATAGATAAAATAATAAACATACCCTAAAGCCCTCTGGTAAATGATCGATATAACTTGTTTAACACAAACGATAATTTTTGTCAATCTTTTTGTCAATTTAATTCCCTGATTCTCAAATAAAAACTATCGCTATTTACCAAAAACTAGAGAGACGTTGTTATAATCAACGTCTCTAGATCAGACTAAGCCAAGCTGTTTTAAACAGAGGATTGCTCACTAATTAACCGAATTATTGCCCACTTTAGTCAACGAAAATGCCATTTAAAACTCCTGAAATGATCGAAACCACGATCGAACCGAATAAAGCAGCAAAAAATGATTTTACCTCAAAGCCACGGATAAAATAGGAGGCTAAAGAAAAGGAAATGGCATTAACCACAAAAATAAATAACCCTAGGGTCAAAATAGTTAAAGGCAGGGTAAAAAGAATCAACAGGGGTCTAATAATAGCATTAATTAAACCCAAAGCGACAGCAGCTATCAAAGCCACGGTAAAATCTTTAATTTCTATACCGGGTACTATTCGCGCTGTAATCAATAAAGAGACGGCGGTAATCAACCAACGGAGGAAAAAAGATAACATAAGCCCATCCATCTAAGATAGTTCATCCTCATCTATTTTAATCGCCATCGCCCCTTAAAGGGGCGACAGTTTTCGGGAGATGGCAGCGAAAACCGACATTGACTGCTGCCGCTGCTCGAAAACCAGAGCGGGAACATAAGTAGCTGGTTATAATTAAATTAAAAATGGATTTTAGGTTCGATCCCCCCTGCCCCCCTTGATAAGGGGGGTGCCGATAGGCGGGGGGATCTGACACTGATAATAAACAGGAAGATTCCCTCGGACTATCACCCCCCAGAAAGAGGCAGCACTCAAGATGATATCTAGAAGAAATTTTAGCCAAAGCCAGCAAGTACCAATCGGTAAAACGAGAATTATTCAGGGAGCAACTGGCTTTTTAATGCTAATGAGTCTGCTTTCTCTCCTCTTAGCGCCACCTAGTTTAGCATCTCCTGAGCCACCTAATTCGGTTATCGCCGCCACCCGTCAAGATTTGAGTCGGAAAACCAAGATATCGGTTAATCGCTTGCAAATTCAAGCAGCACAACCACAAACCTGGCCCGATGGTTGTTTAGGATTAGCTAAACCGGGAGAATTCTGTACTCAAGCACTGGTGCAAGGATGGCGAATTATTCTGACTGATAACCAAAAAACTTGGGTTTATCGCACCGATAGCAGCGGCGCTAATCTTCGCTTAGAAAAGTAAATTTCTTTGGCTCTTTTCCGGCTGCTTTTTCGGCATCCTCAAAGCAGCGCTGTCCTGTCCGTTGGGTGATGAAAATCGGCTTAGAATGGCTCTAGGGTTTGTTTCAAGAATCTAGTCGTCTCTGGCAATCCTATTTAATTAATAATCCCAGTTTTTTGCTTTTTTTTGCCCTACAACTCCTGCGAGACTGGGAAAAGTAAACAGTAATCCAGTCATCAGTCCTCAACTATCGTTAAGATGGATGGGAGAAGGTAAAGTTTTATATGTCCCCTTCAACTGCGTTTAGGAGTTCCTGCTAAAGATGACACAAGCTACTCAGATTCAAGGAAAAGGAATTTTACTCAGTGAGGCTGCCCTCAAACACCTTACCATGCTCAAAGAGCAACAGGGCAAGGATTTATGTCTGCGCGTGGGTGTGCGTCAGGGTGGTTGTTCGGGAATGTCCTATATGATGGATTTTGAGCATCCTAGCAATATTGGCCCCCAAGATGAGGTTTTCGATTACGATGGCTTCAAAATTGTCTCTGATAAAAAAAGTCTGCTCTATCTCTACGGTCTCATGTTAGATTACAGCAACGCGATGATCGGCGG
>NZ_JASJFF010000163.1:0-5023 GCF_030065435.1 Microcystis sp. M53603_WE2 | reverse complement strand
GACTTGCTGACGGAATTGAGCGAAATGGGCAGTTATAAAGCGGTAGCGCAGGTGATGCGACGTAGGGTGTTGAGAATGCGAGAAAATAGCGATTTATTGCGAGTTTGTTTTATAGAGGCGCAATTTCATCCCGAATTAAAAGAGCGAATTCAATCGGAGGTAATTGCTAAAATGACCGATGTGGCCGAGGCTTTTTTTCAAACAGCGATCGATCGTGGTGTCTATCGTCCCATGAATCCGAAAATTGTCGCCCAGGTTTTTCTAGGAATGTTCGCAATTGCCGGTTTTTCCAGTGAAACTATTTTAGATAGTAATGCTTCCCCCTTAGCTTTACAAGAAATGGCCGAAGGTATTGCCGAAATTTTTCTGAATGGAGTGTTAGTTAAGTAGTCGTGCAAAATTAATTTCCTAGTCGAGACTCCGAGACAGCTAATCTAAAGATAGGCGGTTAAAATCCGTTTTAGCTTACTTAAGTAGCTGGTTATAATTAAATTAAAAATGGATTTTAGGTTCGATCCCCCCTGCCCCTCTTGATAAGCGGGGTGCCGATCCCCCCTGCCCCCCTTGATAAGGGGGGTGCCGATCCCCCCTGCCCCCCTTGATAAGGGGGGTGCCGATAGGCGGGGGGATCCCCCTTAATAAGGGGGGCATCTGATAATTTTTAACGCCTACTTACTTATGATAAAATGCCTTCAAAGACAGGTAAGGGAAAACTTTCAATTATTCACTCAATAAAATAACTGATAGCCGAGATGAAACCCTGTTACTGTATTAATCCCGATTGTTCTCAACCAGACCATCCGAGCAATAATAACTCGAATACTCGTTACTGTCAAAGTTGCGGCTCTGAGTTGTTGTTAAATGGTAAATATAGGGTAAGTCGGTTATTGAGTGATACGACTGGTTTTGGCATTGTTTATGAGGCTTTTGAGGGTTTTACAGCCAAAATCCTCAAGGTATTACAAGAAAAATGGAATAATGAACCGAAGGCAGTGGAATTATTTAAACGGGAATATGACGTTTTATTAGAGTTGAGTCGTCAAAATGTCACCGGTGTTCCTCGCGCAGATACCTATTTTCAATATTCCACGAGAGAAGGGAAAATATTACACTGTTTAGTTATGGAAAAAGTGGAGGGGATTAATTTAGAACAGTGGCTAAAGCAGTATGATAAATTAAGTCAAAAACGGGCTTTTAAATGGCTGAGAGAAATTACTTTAATTCTGGATAAAATTCATCAACAGAATTGGCTGCATCGAGATATTAAACCCCCTAATATTATGCTGCGGAATAGTGGCGAGTTGGTGTTAATTGATTTTGGCACAGCAAGGGAAGAAACCCAAACCTATCATCAAAAGGTAAAAGGTCAACAGGTGACAGGTATTACCTCAGCTGGATATACACCCAATGAACAACAACATGGCCAAGCAGTGATTCAATCAGATTTTCATGCTTTAGGACGAACTTTTGTACATTTATTAACCGGAAAACATCCCTTAGAAATTTATGATGCGGTTAATGATGTTTTAGCTTGGCGAGAAGAAACGGAAAATATTCACCCGTTATTGTTGGATTTTATTGATGAGTTGATGGGAAGATTGCCAAAGAATAGACCGGCTAATACTAGGGTTATTTTACAGCGTTTGGATGAGATTGAACGGCAATTAAAGTTACCTACTATAACTCCTAATAGACCATCTCCACCAGCAGCAAATCCGCAGCCTGTTGTAACTCAAAAACAACCGCCAGTTATTCCTAAGATTAATCCTTCTCCGCCAGTTTCACCTGTAGATAAAACCCTTACTGGTCATTCTGGCCAGGTTTATTCACTAGCATATAGTCCCGATGGCCGCTATTTAGCTAGTGGTAGTTCGGACAAAACTATCAAAATTTGGGAGACAGCAACGGGAACAGAATTGCGTACTCTTACTGGTCATTCTATGACGGTTTGGTCAGTGGCATATAGTCCAGATGGCCGCTATTTAGCTAGTGGGAGTCTTGACAAAACTATCAAAATTTGGGAGGTGGCAACGGGAAAAGTGCGTACCCTTACTGGTCATTATATGACGTTTTGGTCAGTGGCATATAGTCCCGATGGCCGCTATTTAGCTAGTGGTAGTTCGGACAAAACTATCAAAATTTGGGAGACAGCAACGGGAAAAGAATTGCGTACTCTTGCTGGTCATTCTAAAGGGGTTTGGTCAGTAGTATATAGTCCCGATGGCCGCTATTTAGCTAGTGGTAGTAGTGACAAAACTATCAAAATTTGGGAAGTAGCAACGGGACAAGAATTGCGTACTCTTACTGGTCATTCCGAGGGGGTTTTATCAGTAGCATATAGTCCCGATGGCCGCTATTTAGCTAGTGGGATTGGTGACGGTGCTATCAAAATTTGGGAGGTAGCAACGGTAAGAGAATTGCGTACCCCTACTCGTCATTCTGAGGTAGTTAGGTCAGTAGCATATAGTCCCGATGGACGCTATTTAGCTAGTGGGAGTCAGGACAAAACTATCAAAATTTGGGAGGTAGCAACGGGAAACGAATTGCGTACCCTTACCGGTCATTCTGAGACAGTTTTCTCAGTAGCATATAGTCCCGATGGTCGCTATTTAGCTAGTGGGAGTGCTGACAAAACTATCAAAATTTGGCGGGTGAGACAGTAAACTTGTGTTTGGGGTGACAGCAATAACTTTTGTCTATCAAAAATGAGCGACGCTTGCGGGAAACTGCACCGATGTCTTTAAAAATGTTGGGTTTTGGCTCAAATTATTGAATCGAGCAGTTTTCTCCTAAGTAGGGTATGCGGCAAAAAGTACGGGCGAAGCATTCGGATAGAAAATCTACAGTTTCACCGATAGGTTATTGTCCGAATGCTTCGCCCCTACAGGACGCGGGCCGATAAAGACGCAAGATTTTGAACGACGATTCTCTCACAATCTTGCACCTGTTTTGCGAGAAAAGCCACAAAATCTCTACCTTGCTTACATCTCACATTTATTCAGCAAACCCTATATAATGTGTATATTAACAATCTACTATACACAACTAGGGATAGGATGATGACTAACATTATCATTGATGACCAACTCATGGCTGATGCTCTTAAAGCTACTGGTTTAAAGACTAAACAAGAAGTTGTTGAATTGGGTCTTAAGACTTTGATTCGGCTCAAACAACAGGAGAAAATTAAAGCCTTTAAAGGTAAGCTTAAATGGGAAGGAAACCTTGAGGAAATGAGGCACAATCAATGATTCTTACGATGTCGTTAAAGAATGTTGGGTTTCGCTCAAATTATTGAATCGAGCAGTTTTCTCCTAAGTATTAAAGCGCTCAACTCAACCGAAAAGCTTGATCTCAGCTACTAGGACGATAACTGCGACTGAAGAAAACTGTAACCACGATCAAATCGGGGAATCATCCTACAGTTGAATTGATTCAGTTCTTCAACAATGTCAGGACTATCAAAGTCTTTTGAGTTTCGATTCAAAAAACACGCCTGCTGTGGCTGATAACGTCGTAAATGATGAAGTACCGAGGCATAGACAAGAGCATCTTGTGGCGTTAAATCATATATCTTTTCATAAGATGCTGCTTCGATTAAAATATCAGCAGTAAGTGCCACAATTTCTCCTACCTTGAGGAGGCGTTCTCGATATTTATTAAAACGATGTCGTTCTTCTTCATTGCTTTGCACCATTAAACTAGCAATATCTTGAATACTCTTGATCCGACTTGCATAAGAAGCTGTGCGTGAAAGTTGACGTAACTCAGTATCTAGTAACTGTTGAAGTTCCCGACGACTCTTTGCTTGACGAGTCAGTTTTTCGTGAGGTTCAGCTAGACTATATGCTGGAATAATTAGTTTGGCTTGTCCTGTTTCACAAAGTTGCAGAATCTGCTCACAGCTTAGACACTGCTCTTGCTCGAAGGTTAGCTCTAAAACAAAATTTGTTTCAACATAGATATTCACGCCGCTGCCTCACGCTGAAATTTTCCCCCAGCTAAAGCAGCATACAACCCTGAATCAATCAACCAACGCTGAGAATCATCGAGAGCTTCAGGCGGCTTTTCAGAATGAATAATCTCTCCCAACCAAGAAGCAACAATTAGTTCAAGACTTTGCCTACTAATTTGGTCATTCGTTACCCCTGCTCGTTGAAAATAAGGCTGAAGAATGGGACTGGCATCAATCATATAACTAGGTTCACTCTGCTCCTGAAAAGCCCCAACATTACTCCATAAGTAAAATCTGTCAGGAAAGACCAGCAAAAAATAGGGAGCCTTGGCAAAAGTACCGTGTGCCAGAATATTGCGTCGGAGTTTTGCCGCCCATTCTTGGGATACGTTGGTTTTGCACTTGACCTCAACCACAAGAGCGAGTTGACCATTGCGGTTATTAACTGCTAAATCCCAGCCAGAAGCCATAAGATGAACTGATGAAACCATACACAGCACCCCGCGTAAAATTATTGATGAACGATGATTGAGTTGCGACTCATTTCTATTAAGGAATGTTGAGTAAAAAGTGCTTTTATTTGGGGTAGATTATTCTGAAATAATGCTTCTAATTCAACATTCGTAATGTTACCCGTAGTCACTAGCAGAAGCTTATAAGGTTCTTGATTAATCAAAAATGAATCGAGAAAATCTGTGTCTTTGGTAATAACAATACGATTTTGTTTAATTGAAAGAGCGTTAATTTCTGTATCTGTCGTGGCATTTTGTTGGGGTAAATCTTTAGTATGAATTGTATCATGACCAGCAGCTTGCAAAAAACGGGCTAAACGAACTGGCAATTGGGCATCGACTAAAAAGTTCATGGTGCAATTTGGTAGATGCTTTTTACCTGAGTTAATCGAGTGGCAAACAATAACGCCGCTAGAATATCCTCCCGTTCCAAATCATCGTAGTCGGCTAAAATATCTTCGATACTCATGCCAGAACTAAGTAATTCTAGGATAAATTCAACAGGATAACGCAATCCTCGAAGGCAAGGTTTGCCATGACAGATATTTAAATCGAG
>NZ_JASJFF010000778.1:0-1816 GCF_030065435.1 Microcystis sp. M53603_WE2 | reverse complement strand
TTTGCTAATAAACATAGCAAAATTATAGATGATTTCCTGACCTAAGATCACATTTTATTCTTTTTTCCACTTCAATCTAAGAATTGAGAAAAAAGCAAAACCTTATATTATACCATAAAAAAATTATGCAAGAGGTCTATTGATACGCTGCGTCCTATCCTTGAGAGAGTTGGGATGCTAGCCAATGCTTCTGACAAAATCGAATTAGGGTTACTTCCATACAAACCAGCCTTTGGCATAGTGGTGATCGACCCTGATGAGCCGTATGGACGAATAATCGTTGAAATGTACCCACACCACTCTGATTCGTTTGCCCCTACTTTTGAGTTGCGACCCGATCGAGATCCTCACTGGTATAAACATTTTAGAGAGCAATTTGAGAACTTGTGGAATGGTTGTGGGCAAAGGCACTTTTCAGGAGTAGAGGTGCATAAATTAGTCGAAGAGGTGCGAAATGTTTCGAGCAACTAACCAAGCCGTATAATGTGGGATCTGAGGTGGACGATTGCTTCCTCAAATTCGTCTCATGTCAAAGTTTGATACAATTCATTCAGGATTGAGCCTTCTGCGAGGGATGGGGACTATGCGATCAATTGAGCAACTGACTGAGGAAATATTGTCGCTGCCTAGCGAATCAAGAGCATTCCTAGCAGACAAGTTGGTGGAAAGCTTGGAATTCGATACCGACTCAGCAATTCAGGCAGTTTGGGTAACTGAAGCCAAGCGCCGAAGAGATGAGGTGCGAGATGGTTCTATTCAACCAATTCCAGGCGAAGACGCTTTAGCCCAAGTCAGACGGCTGATTGAGCCATGAGGTACGTATTTCATCCTGAAGCCCTGAATGAATACGCTGAAGCAGTTCAATACTACACAGAGCAGAGAGTTGAGGTTGCTCAAGCGTTCATAAACGCGATCGAGGATACAGTTTATCGGATCAGGGAGTCTCCAACCCGTTACGCTGCAATTGATGAAGATGTTCGGCGGTGTATGGCGCGTAAGTTTCCTTACGGTGTTCTCTACACAATTGAGCAAGACTACATTCTGATTTTGGCAGTCATGCATTGCAGTCGTGAGCCTGGATACTGGAAAAATCGCAAGTAATTGAAGTTGCCATCTGCCTAACTTCACCGTTGGCCAGCATCCCAGAAGACTTTCAGTATCCAGAAGACATACTCGATTTTGTTGAAAGCGGGCCGGGTGGTAAGGAGATGATTTGACAGGGTGAGACTTCAGACGTTCGACAAAACGAACGTCTGAAGTCTCACGGCAACTGCGTGGTCGCAACCTTAAGCGTGATTATCGGGTAACGACTATTTCCTCGATAGAAAACCGACAGACACCCCGAAATGGAGATTACCGATGCCCAATCCCCAACCCGCTCCCGATAGGGGTTCACCTTTAAGAGAAAAGGATATGACCCCACCAGATAACAAACCCGTGATCTGACAGAGGAGAAACCTATGTAACAGACGACGGCGTTCTCGATCGATCGCACCCTGTAGGATCAAGGTTAGGTCATCTGTTCTGGTTCCTTCTTGGTACGTTGGATCAGCTTCTTTGCGATTAATTCTGGGGATTGTTTGAGAGAATCGAGGGACTCCTCGACCACGCGACCAGATTGTTCTACCTGGGACCTTAGACCGGGGACGCTGAAATTGCGTTCTTTCATCGAAAATTTGGGTCTGAAACCCCGTCGTTCTACGACGGCTTTACTGTTAAATATGAGCATCGTTTACGAAATATATGCTAAAATGTGAGACATGGAAAAAGCCTACTCGTTCCGATTTTACCCCACACCCGAACAAGAGTCGCTATT
>NZ_JASJFF010000380.1:0-1641 GCF_030065435.1 Microcystis sp. M53603_WE2 | reverse complement strand
GGTGAAGGGATTCAAAGCAAGATTCGTGAGGTGGCTAACGGTCCGGGGACGGAAGTAACCGATGCTTGTCAAGCCATGGAAATGATTCGCAAAGGCGAGGATATTAACTATCAGGGGGCCAGTGGCAATGTGGATATCGATGAAAATGGCGATGTGGTCGGTAGTTACGATGTCTGGACTGTCAAGGATGACGGGACTCTCAAGGTTATCGATCAGGTGACACCTAATCAGTAATCAGTAATCAGTAATCAGTGATCAGGAGTCAGGAGGCGGTCGGCGGTCGGCGGTCGGCGGTCGGCGGTCGGCAGGAGGTAGGGGATAGGGTGATAGGGATTTAGGGGTTTAGGGAAATTTCAGCCAAATGCTCCACTTCCCCACTACTTCACTACCCCACTTCATAATTCATCATTCATACTTTGTGCTTTTTGTCAAAAAAACTTTTTTTTTGCAACAAAACTACACAAAAAAAAGATCATCGTTGTGGGTGAAATTGACTCATTTACCTGTCTTAATTAGGGTCTGCTGAAAAAGTTTTTCCTAGGGGCAGGGTGTAGGGTGTAGGGTGTGGGGTGTGGGGTTTTACAGATTTTGAGGGGGTCAATTACCTAATTTTCAGGGAAAAAGTCCCTGAATTTCCCCAACAGTCTTATGGGATGAAAATTCGACCGACTCCCATATAGTTTTCTAGATCAAATAAAATCTCAATCAAGCGGGTAGCACATCTTTGCCGATAGCTACTTTCATCAAAGCGATCAGGGTTTCCAATTGTCAGAATTGGCAGGGAAGCGGGTGTATTTTCTTCACGTATGGTTTGTTCCAGCGAATCAATTCCTTTCATATTTCGATTTGCTGTAATTAAAATCATCTGAGTGTTTTGAGCAAATTGCCAAACAACCCGATCACTACTATCCATCGGCAATCCAACATCCTGAAAGGTGAAGAAGCGGATGGGCAAAAGATCAAGCCATCCTTCTGCTGAGAGGGTTCCCCAGAATAAAACAACATCGCCCGTTAAGTTGTAGTCAATCAGAAAGTTCATGATTGAGATTCAATGCGTGCTTTCCACTCTTGAAGCTTCGCACGAATGGTTTCTTGACCAGGCTTAGGGGGCATCGCCGCAATCTTGGCAAATCGCTCACGATTTCGCTCTTCCCAGTATTGACGAATTTCTGTCGCTGTCTGCAAGCATTCTTGATACTCGGCTTCAACCTCAGTACAATGAGTCTCAATGTATGCTAGGGCTGAATCAATCTGTCTATCATTAAGACCAAGTTTTTCACGAATCAGCTTGGGGGGATACTGAGCCTTTAGGTAATCCATAACATCATAAAGGGTAATTCGCGTACCGGCGATTGTCAATCCACGCTCTGTACGAATAATAGCTGATTGCCCGTTGGATACCAGAACCATACTCATAACCTTCTAGAATTTCATCGAAAATTTGGGTCTGAAACCCCGCCGTTTTAGGTTGGCTTTGCTGTTAAATATTAGCACATTTACGAAATATATGCTAAAATATGAGACATGGAAAAGCTATCGCTACCGATTTTACCCGACACCAGAACAAGAGTCGCTATTGCGGCGCACTTTGGGCTGTGTAAGATTGGTTTACAATAAAGCTCTCCACGAACGAACACTAGC
>NZ_JASJFF010000554.1:0-3531 GCF_030065435.1 Microcystis sp. M53603_WE2 | reverse complement strand
TACCGACAATCAGCAATTATCAGTGACTCTTAAATTGGTACAAAAATATGAACAATCGCGTATAAGCATCCCACCGAAAAGCTAATGCGCTCCTAGGGCTGTTTCATTCTCCCATCAGAATATCAAAAGTAAAAGCGATCACAGTCAGGTAAAATGAGGAGTGACCGCCAAACTTTCAAATATATGTTGAGCTTAATAGAAAAACTGAAAGGCTCTTCGTTACTTGGTATGGTTCGATATAGGGGCATAAATTGACTAAATCCTTATCTGGCAAGAGACTTAATTGATTAGTTTGTTCTAGAGCGAAAACAATTGACAAAAATCGCAGCAATGTCTGTCTCTATCGGGGTTTTATTCCTTATAACCCCCTCCGTTGCGTGGCACAAATAGGGGAACCTAATTTTTTTCAGGGCAATGACTGGTAGGCAACCCGAAAATTATATAGATTAGTGGCAAAAAAGACTTGACAAAATCCCTCGATTTGACCTATACTTTTTATTATAATGGGAATCCGTGCCGAAATATATATAAGCCTTTTTACTTCCGCTATAAGTTTGTCCGAGAAGCAATCGAGAAAACCATAAACGGGTCATTGGAGGAGCCTTATGCCAGAATCTAGATCTGAGATTATTTCAGTGAAAGTTAAAGAAAATGTCACCATGTTAGTGGAAGCGAGAAGTTTCGGTGGTGAACGGGAAGTATCCGATCAAATATTTGACTTTCAAAGTGTGGCTGATACAATTGAGGCAGTTACTGAATCGATCGCTGCTACGATAAGTAAAGTGCAGCCCAAAAAGGCAACCGTAGAATTTGGGGTAGAAGTCAGGGTAAAATCCGGTAAACTAACCGCTTTAATTGTGGAAGGTGAAGGAAAGGGAAATTTAAAAATTACCCTAGAATGGGGAGGATAAATTGATTAAATGCTTACCCCGGAATCTCTACCCCCGTACACTGTCAGGTTAAAGTTAATCGATGCGTCAGGAACAGGCTTTTTTGTGGGACAAGGGTTAATTTTGACCTGTCTTCATGTGGTAAAAGATGCGCGGGATAATCGCGAGACTATCGAGATAATTTGGCAAGGTCAAATTTCTGGGGCTAAAATTATCAACTTACCGAATCTAGACGAGATCGATCTGGCTCTTTTACAATTAAACTCGTCTTTAGATCACAAATATGTCGATTTTGATCACGATTTACAATTAACAGATAAATTATACACTTTTGGCTATACCAACGATTATCCGAACGGTGATCCTAGTGACTTTGAGTATATAGGTTTAACGGGGGATGAAAACCCCTTAATCAAGTTTAAATTAGGGCAAGTACAACCCGGTTTTAGTGGTTCACCTCTGTTAAATTTACGCACGGGGAAAGTGTGCGGAGTGGTGAATAAAACCAGAGATGAGTACAGTGATTTAGGAGGAAGAGCGATTCCAGTTCAGGCTATTTTTAAATATTTTCCGCAATTACAACCCCAAAAAAATGCCCATAATCCTTTTAAACCCACTTCCGGAGGTATTGAAGAAATTCAGCAGATTTTTGGCCGGGAACAAGAAATTAAAGATATTTTTGAGGTTTTAAATTCCGGCAGTAGTGCTGCTATTATCGGGGAAAGGGGAACGGGAAAAACCACCCTGCTTTGGGGAATTTACCATCAAGCAAGGGAGTATTTACTTAGTCATCGACAACCCTTGTATCTAAACTTAGAAGGATTAGCAGGAGATAAGGATTTTTATTATGAATTATGTCATCAGATTGGTATAGCTGCGAATTACGATAAACCGCTCAAAGGAACTAGATTAACTAGGGAATTAGAAAAACACAAAATCCTGTTATTATTGGATGTGGTAGATAATATGACTCAAAAATATTTCAGCTATCAGCTTAGAAGTCAATTAAGAGAGTTGGCTAATCGTCCCGATCCACCTTTAAGATTAGTAGTAGCGGCTAATCGTCCCCTTGATGTTTTATTTCCTGATAACAAAGGAGGTGATTCACCTTTCGAGGGAATTTGTCAACAATTTCCGATTAAATTATGGGATGAAGCTAAAATTAAAGAGTTTATTAGTCATCGTCTAAGTCAAACTGGAGTGACTTTTACTGAGGAGGAAATAAGTTCTCTTGTTAGGCAAAGTCAAGGAAAGCCGCGAGAGGTGATGCAAAATTGTTTTAAACTTTATCAAACCAAAGTCAATAACTCAGCATCCCGAACTTAGGTTATAACTAAATAATAAGTTGATTTAATTTTGGGTTTGATCCTACCTTGATAAGGGGGGTTTGATCCCCCCTGCCCCCCTTGATAAGGGGGGTTTGATCCTACCTTGATAAGGGGGGTTTGATCCCCCCTGCCCCCCTTGATAAGGGGGGTTTGATCCTACCTTGATAAGGGGGGGTTGATCCCCCCTGCCCCCCTTGATAAGGGGGGTTTGCTCCTACCTTGATAAGGGGGGTTTGATCCCCCCTACCCCCCTTGATAAGGGGGGTTTGATCCTACCTTGATAAGGGGGTTTGATCCCCCCTACCCCCCTTGATAAGGGGGGTGCTGAATAGTAGGGTTGATTCATGAATCAACCCTACCTTGAGTAACACCTAACTACTTAATAAACCATCACCGGGTAAATAGCTAGAGATAAAAATTATGAAGGAAAGCACCGTCCCCAGAATTAATCTCGCTCCTAAACTCAAACGCGATTTATCTTTATGGAATCCTTTTGATTATCTTTTGCTGTTGTACTGGGTGTTTTATTTTCCCCAAGCAGTGCGCTGGTATGTGGAAACGAGAGGCGGCGGCGATAAATTAAAAGAACAGAAAACATGGCGCGATAAAATACAATTTCTCCGCGACCATCCCGTACAATTGCGTCTAGGGATTCAGGGTCTTCTCTTAACTGTAATTACCCCTCTGATTATCTGTAGCATAATAGCAGCAAATTTAGGACTTTCTGTTGATTGGGTGGGCGTGGTGTTGGGCGTGGTGTCGGGCGTGGCGTTGGGCGTGGCGTTCGGCGGCGTGGTGTTGGGCGTGGTGCTGGGCGTGGTGCTGGGCGTGGTGTCCGGCGTGGTGTCCGGCGTGGTGTACCGCGTGTTGTACCGCGTGTTGTGGGTGGTGGTGTTGCGTGTGATGTCGGGCGACGTGGTGTCGGGCGTGGTGTGGGACGCGGTGTTGGGCGTGGTGTACGGCGTGGGGTTGGGCGTGGTGTCCGGCGTGGTGTCGGGCGTGGTGTGGGACGCGGTGTTGGGCGTGGTGTTGGGCGTGGTGTCGGGCGTGGTGTTGGGCGTGGGGTGGCGCGTGGTGTCCGGCGGGGTGTTGGGCGTGTTGTTCGGCGTGGGGTGGGGCGTGGGGTTCGGCGTGGGGTTTATATTCGCCTTTTTCCGTCTTGATAATTGGCTAATCGGGCTTTTGGCTGGTCCCCAAGGGCGACTTTTTCCCCGTATTACCCTTCTACCGCTGCCGGGGTTAACCTCGACTCTACAACAATGGTTACAGCAAGACTGGGAAACGGCTATTAATAACCTCAATCAATACTTTCG
>NZ_JASJFF010000182.1:0-2064 GCF_030065435.1 Microcystis sp. M53603_WE2 | reverse complement strand
TATGCAGTGTCCTAATTGTCAGCATACCGATAGTCGCGTTTTAGAGTCCCGTTCCTCCGAAAACGGTCAGAGCATTCGTCGTCGTCGTGAATGCTTACAATGTAAACATCGCTTCACCACCTACGAGCGCATCGAATTTGTGCCGATCACGGTGATTAAAAAAGATGGTAAACGGGAATCTTTTGATCGCTCCAAACTGCTGCGCGGTATCGTCCGCGCCTGCGAAAAAACCGGCATTCCCCCCTCAAGATTAGAGGCGATCGTCAATGATATCGAATCCCGTCTGCAGCAAGACTCAAAACGGGAGGTAACAAGTCAGGAGATCGGTCAATTAGTCCTAGAATACCTCCGGCAAGAATCGGAAGTGGCCTATGTGCGCTTTGCTTCGGTTTACGGCAATTTTCAGGGAATTAGAGACTTTATCGCCGCTTTAGCTCTGCTGCAATCCTCCGAAATCGAACGCGCCTATCCTTCTTGGTCTCCAGTGGGAGAAGCCAGCGTGATCACCTCGTCTTAAATAGGGTTTGCGGTAAAAAGTTTTTCCTGGGGGCAGGGTGTAGGGTGTAGGGTGTAGGGTTTTACCCATTTTCAGGGGGTCAATTACCTAATTTTCAGGGAAAAAGTCCAGGGATTTTCCCCCCGATCACTCCAATAGGCGGTACTTTTGGATTTCAAAAAGGTCTAAAAGTCTTATCGAACAATGTTTTTAGATTTATTCAGCAAACCCTAAATAGTTCCCGATTCAGTTATAATTAGGATCCCTTGTGCTATTTAAAGCCCAAGCTCTGGTTAGATTCTTAAAAGTCATTCTTGAGGCGGATTGCCTCCAGGAAAGCCGGATGCGGCAGTTCATCCCCTAGGCCCTGCCTAGAAACTAAATTGGGAGGCATCTCCTTGATTTAGAAACTGTACATCACATAGGAGGAAAAACCTACGGAAATTCCGAGGCCCAAACAACGTACATGACCACCCAAAAAACTGCAAACAAAAACATAGGCTTTACCCATGAAGATTTTGCCGCCCTTCTAGACAAATACGATTATCATTTCAGTCCGGGAGATGTTGTCGCTGGGACTGTTTTCAGCATGGAACCCCGGGGAGCGCTCATCGATATCGGTGCTAAAACCGCCGCTTTTATCCCCGTGCAGGAGATGTCGATCAACCGCGTCGATAATCCCGAAGAAGTTTTACAACCCAACGAAACCAGGGAATTTTTCATTCTTACCGACGAGAATGAAGATGGACAGCTAACCCTGTCGATCCGTCGCATTGAATATATGCGCGCTTGGGAACGGGTGCGTCAATTGCAAAAAGAAGATGCTACCGTGCGCTCGAATGTTTTCGCCACTAACCGTGGTGGGGCATTAGTCAGAATTGAAGGTCTCCGTGGCTTTATCCCCGGTTCTCACATTAGCACCAGAGAAGCGAAAGAGGATCTAGTCGGTCAGGAATTGCCCTTAAAGTTTTTAGAAGTGGATGAGGATCGCAACCGTCTGGTTTTAAGTCATCGTCGCGCTTTAGTGGAACGCAAGATGAACGGTTTAGCCGTGGGACAGGTGGTAATCGGTTCCGTGCGCGGAATCAAGCCCTACGGTGCTTTCATCGATATTGGTGGAGTCAGTGGTTTACTGCATATTTCCGAAATCTCTCACGATCACATCGACACCCCCCACACGGTTTTCAATGTCAATGATGAGTTGAAAGTGATGATTATCGATCTCGATGCCGAAAGAGGTCGCATTTCCCTCTCGACTAAACAATTAGAACCCGAACCGGGAGATATGCTCAAAAATCGCCCGTTAGTGTTTGAAAAAGCGGAAGAAATGGCGATTAAATACCGAGAAAAACGTCTAGCGGAAGCGGAAGGCCGGACTGTCTCGGAAGTAGTCGCAGAAATCGAAGTTCCTCCCGCCCTGGAAGAGGAAGATTTAGTTCTCGCCGCTGCCGAGGAGTAGGTCAGTTATCAGTTATCAGTTATCAGTTATCAGTTATCAGTCATCAGATTTGAGTTTTAAGTGTACAGTATTAAATAGAAGTTTCCTACTGTCTTTTCACTGATTACTG
>NZ_JASJFF010001151.1:0-7449 GCF_030065435.1 Microcystis sp. M53603_WE2 | reverse complement strand
TCAAGAATAGTAAAATTATATGAATGCACTGAAATACCAAACAATCATCAAAAATGGTCAACTTAGTTTACCTCCCCTCGACTTACCAGAAGGAACAGTTGTCGAAGCGATTTTATTGATTAAAGAAGCTGCTGAAATGGATGAAACGGACTATCTGCTTTCCACAGAAGCTAACCGTCAACATCTCCAAGAGGCAAGAGAATCTCTGAAAAATCCTGATAGTTATATTTATGTAGATGCTGCTAACTGATCAGGAAAGTCGCCTTTCTAACCCGAAGTTTTGATGAGTTTAATTAATGGGCGATCGCAGACAAAAAAGTTGACGCTAAAATTGTCAGCCTTATTAAAGATGTTCAAAGAGAGCCTTTTTCTGGATTAGGAAAACCAGAAGCATTAAAACATGAACTATCAGGATTATGGTCACGACGCATTACAAAAGAACATCGCCTAGTTTATAGCGTGTCTGATCAAGAAATTGTTATTGTTTCCTGTAAATTTCACGGCTCTTCTGGTTTCTGTGTGGAGGGAAGAAGAATAGGGATAATTTTATAGAAATATAGTCTTCAAAGCCTTGCCTAGCAAGACTCCTACGAATGATAATCAGTGCTTATCACACAAAGTAGAGAAGAGCCATTTCACTACTAATAATTGCCAGAAATTCCAGAACTAGCTTAGAGCAAGAATTAGGGAACACGAAAACTTAAGAAGAATTTCTGAAGAAAGGGAAACCCAACCTACATTTTTCTTTTATTCTTGTCCAACACCACCATCGAATACTGTCCTATCCCTAGAGAAATTAATTGAATAGAACATTGCAAGTCAAAACAGGATTATGTTGATTTTGGACTCGACTTTAACACTCTTGAACACTTTAAACAGGATTTAGTATTACACAAGAGCTAGAACCTCTGGAAATGCGTTGCAAGGGAGACCCTTGCAACGAGGTAGAAACGAGAAGAACCACTTACTTATTAATTTTCCACAAAAGTAAATTTACCATTTTTACCATCGGCATTCATTTTAATTTGTGCCACGGAGAATTTATCCTGAATGATTTCCCCTTCGGGAGTAAAAGCAATATCTCCCAGGACAGAACGTAGGTTGGGTTGAAGCATGAAACCCAACGCCCGATTATGTTACGCTACCGCTAACCCATCTTACAAATAATTGTGCCTCCCTACTTAGGTACTTAAGAACAAAACTATACCCATAAGCTATCAGCCATTAGCTAAAGTCTGACCACAACCTCCTCAGCAGTCAAGCAGAATCGGATCAAAAATATTTTGTCAATCTGTTTTTCATGCCAAAGAAAAAGCTTTTTGTCAAGCATACAAAAGAACTACATTTTTCAGGAAAATCAAGAATTTTTTCCAGAAAATGTCAGCCAAAACACTGTTTTTAGGGAACAAAATAATCCTGGCTATACCATATATAGAGTGATAAGATTATTTAACACGCTAGATGTTGTGTTTTCCCAGAAAATCTGATATAATACTCTAGTACAAATAGATTAATTTGTCAAATTTTTTAACGCCGCAATTTCCTAATTATGCAATCAAAGCCCTTGACTACTACCGTCTCCATTCACAAAAATAACGAAGTAATACCCTTTCGTTCTACCCCTTTAGCTAATATGGGCAGCCATGGAATTAGAGTGATTCGGCGCGATGGTTCCACCACAAGCTTAAATATCGGCAAAATTCGCGACGTGGTAGAGTGGGCTTGTGAAGGCAAAAAAGTCAATTCAATCGCCTTAGAAGCAGGTTTAACCACGCGCCTGCGGGATGGGATTACCACCAGGGAAATACAGGATAATTTAATTAATTGCGCCCTAGAAATGTGTAGTCCCGAGGAACCGGATTGGCGCTATGTGGCGGGAAGATTGCATATTTGGAGTCTGTGGAAAGATACCTTAGTAGTCCGGGGTTATCAGTACGGAAATTACGAGAAAACTGTCAAAACTCAAGTTAAAAATCGGCTGTACGACGAAAGGATTCTCATCTATTCCGAGGCAGAATTAAAAGAAGCTGGTTCTTGGATTAATTCCGATTGGGACATCGATTATGATTACGCAGGGGCATTGTTAATCACTAGCCGTTATTTACTCAAAAATGAGTTACCCCAAGAGGCATTATTAACCTGTTCCTTGCTGCTTGCCACTGTGGAAGAACCAGCTAATAGACTCCCCTGGGCGAAGAAATTTTATCAAGCGATTGCTCAAAGAAAAATCTCTCTCGCCACCCCAATTTTAGCCAATTTACGCACTCCCAAAGGTTCCTTAACCAGTTGTTTTATCCTCTCCATTGACGACAGTTTAGAAAGCATTTTCGACGAGATTACTAATGCTGCCCGCATCTCAAAAAATGGTGGCGGTGTCGGGGTGAATGTGAGTAGAATTCGCGCCACTGGTAGCTGGGTAATGGGGAAAGCTAATGCTTCCGGGGGGATTATTCCTTGGATTAAATTACTCAACGATACAGCTATTGCAGTAAATCAGGGGGGAAGACGCGCCGGGGCAGTAACTATCGGTGTTGACATCTGGCATTTAGATGTGCCAGAATTTCTGGAAATGCAGACAGAAAACGGTGATCAAAGACGTAAAGCTTATGATGTTTTTCCCCAATTAGTTATCACCGATGAATTCATGCGTCGGGTGATAAATAAAGCCGAGTGGACATTAGTAGATCCCTACGAAGTTCGCAATAAATTAGGTATAGAATTAGCGGAACTATGGGGGGAAGAATTTGAAGAGGCCTATCGTTTAGTAGAAGCTAATTTAGATCAAGAGATTCTCCTCTATAAAAAAATCAATGCCCGGGACTTATTTAAAAGTATCATGCGTTCCCAAGTAGAAACAGGAATGCCCTACATTGCCTTCAAAGATACCATCAATCGCGCTAATCCTAATAAGCACGATGGCTATATCCCCGGTGTAAATTTATGCGTCGCGGGAGAAACAAAAATTCTCACTGACCGAGGACAAATAGCAATCGCTGATTTGGTGGGGGAATATGTTAATGTCTGGAATGGATTGGAGTGGTCAGAAGTATTAGTTAAAAAGACTGGAGAAAACCAGCCTTTATTAAAGGTCAATTTCTCTAACGGAGAGGCATTAGAATGTACTTACTACCATAAGTTTTACGTTCAGAAGAACTACAAGGGAACCGTGGAAATTGTGGAGGCAAAAGACCTCAAACAAGGAGATAAATTAATTAAATACCAGCTGCCTCTCATCCAGTCAGAAAATGATCTTGACTTTCCCTACGCCTACACCGCAGGATTCTTTTCTGGAGATGGGAGTTACGGAAACAATGGAATGCCAGAAGTTGACCTATACGGAGTTAAAAAAGAGTTACTTCCCTTATTGGCTATTCGTAACAAATATCGGGGAAATGGCTCTATTGAAAAAGGTACTTTTTGGAGAAAAGAAACCGATACCCTAGGGGTATATCATGACAGTAAACAAGATCGGATCGTCTGTAAACTCCCGTTAGATATTCCCAGTAAATTTACAGTTCCTCTCAATGGTTACACAATTAAATCTCGTTTAGAATGGTTAGCTGGTTTACTTGATGCCGATGGAACAGTTGCCCGCAATGGTTCTAACGAGTCTCTCCAGATTGCTGCTGTTAACCGGCAATTTTTGCTCGATATTCGCCTAATGTTACAGACTTTAGGAGTTGATTCCAAAGTTACTTTTATGGATGACGGTGGCTATAAATTGATGCCAAATGGAAAGGGAAATTATCAAGAATATCTCTGTCAACCAAAATATCGTTTACTGATTAATTCTGTCGGACTATTTCAACTTGGTCAATTGGGACTTAAAACCCATCGCTTACAATGGACTTTAAAAGAACCCCAACGTTCGGCCACTCAGTTTATTCGCATTGAATCGGTAGAGTTAACCTGTCGTCGAGATGACACCTACTGTTTTACAGAACCCAAGCGTCATCTGGGAATGTTTAACGGCATTCTAACAGGACAATGCACCGAATCTTTTAGCAATGTCACCCCCGATAAAACTGCCCATTGCTGTAATTTAGTTAGCCTTAATTTAGCCAATATCGACAGGGAAGAAATCGAGTCTAATTGTCAAATCGCTGTCAGGATTCTCGACAATACTATCGATATCACTAATCCTCCCTTTGATAATGCTAAAAACCACAACGATAAATATCGCACTATTGGGGTAGGGGCGATGGGATTGGCTGACTGGTTAGCTAAACGGAAATTATCCTACAATAACCTGTCAGAAATTAGTAATTTATTTGAAGAAATTGGCTATTGGTGTACCTATTCTTCGATGGAATTAGCCAAAGAACGCGGCGCTTATCAAGCTTTCTTGGGTAGTGAATGGAGTCAAGGTAAATTAATCGGAGCAAAACCAGTGGCATGGTTTTTAAATAACGCGGTGCAACCGCAAAGATGGCAACAATTAGCCGAAGATATTCAACGATTTGGCATCCGTAACTCCCATATTACCGCCATTGCTCCTAATACTTCCTCTAGTTTGGTACAGGGATGTACCGCTAGTGTTTTGCCGGTTTATAGTCGCTTTTTCTACGATAAATGGGCAAAGGGAACCGTTCCCATCGCACCACCTTTTATTGAAGAAGCTTTCTGGTTTTATCCAGAGAATAAAAATCTCGAACAGCAACAAGTGGTAAAAGCGATCGCTACTATGCAAGAATGGATTGATACGGGGATTTCTATGGAATTATTATTCAACCTCAATGAAGGGGTTTATTTCCCCGCAGAACCCAACCGTTGTCTCACTGCTAAAGATATCTTTGATACTCTCATCATGGCGTGGGAATTGGGGTGTAAAGCGATTTATTATATCCGTACCGTACAAAAGGACAATTTTCGAGAGTCTGACGATAGTTGTTCTAGTTGCGCTAATTAAGGTTAACTTGGGTGGGCAATGCCCACCTTAATTTTTTTATATCATTTAAAATAAGTCCTACTCATCACCTAATCACAGCTATGGATAAGACTTTATACGAACAGGATTACTATCTCTGGATAGAGAAAACCATATCTTTACTAGAAAATCATCGGTTTTCTGATTTAGATTTAGAGAATTTAATTGAAGAAATAAAATCTATGTCTATCAGTCAACAGAAAGCCCTTAAAAGCAATCTGACCGTGATTTTATGGCATTTACTAAAATACTTACAAGAGCCAGAAAAACAAACCAGAAGCTGGGCATTAACCCTTTTTGAGCAGCGAGAAAGAATCGAAGAAGATTTAGAAAATAGCCCTAGTCTTAAGAGTTTTTTAACAGAAGACAATTTAAAAAAATGCTATAATAAGGACAGAAAAAAAGCCGCTATTGAAACAGGGATAAACCTAGAGAAATTCCCGAAGGATTGCCCATTTACTTTGGCAGAAGCCCTAGATTTTGAATTTATTCCTAATCAAAATCAAAACATTTGACTTTTTACCGAAAATCTATTATAACCTAAAAGTGCCATAATATCCAAGTAATCATGTCCTTACATTTAGTTAATTCTTGCCATTCGATGCCCATTTCCCCGATCTTCAATCCGGCGGGAGATGATGCGATCGAAAACCGTTCGATCTGGTTTGGTAACACCACCAACCTGATGCAGTTAAACGATGTCCGCTACACCTGGGCGGTGGGTTTATATCAACAAATGCGCGAAAATTTCTGGATTCCGCAACGCTTAGATATCACTCAAGACGTGACTGAATACGGGCATCTTACCGACGAAGAAAGATATGCTTATGATGGTATTTTATCCTATCTAACTTTTCTTGATTCCGTGCAAACCTGTAATATTCCCCACCTAAAAGGTAGCGTCACTGCGCCAGAAATTAGTCTTTGTATGGCGGAACAAATTTCTCAAGAAGCCATGCACAATCAAAGTTATCAATACTTAATTGAAACCATTATTCCCTCGGATCGCAGAGGCGAAGTTTATGACTTTTGGCGTACCGATAAAGTTCTCAAGGATCGCTGTGAATTTATCGCTAGTCTCTACCAGCAATACATCGACAAACAAACTACTGAAAGCTATTTTATCGCCCTTCTTGCCGATTATTTGCTGGAGAGTTTGTATTTTTACAACGGCTTTATCTTTTTCTATAATCTCGCTTCTCGACAGCTAATGTCCGGTAGTGCTGACGTTTTCAAAATGATCAACCGGGACGAATTAAGTCACGTCCGTTTGTATCAGAAACTTATTCCCGAAGCCATGGCAACTTTTTCCCATTCCGTTGAACAGATTTATGAGATGTTCGATACGGCCGTTAAACACGAATGTCGCTGGACAAATCACATTGTTGGCAACGACATTTTAGGTATTACCGAATACAGTACCGAACAGTACACCAAATACCTCGCTAATATTCGACTGAAAGCGATCGGACTTGAGCCTTTATACAAGGAAGAAAAGTATAACAAAAGTCCCTATAATCATCTGGAACGCTTCTCCGATACCAAAAAAGAAGGCCACACCAAAGCTAACTTTTTTGAAGCAACCGTTACCAGTTATGTTATGTCTTCTGGCTTAACTGGATGGGATGAAATTTAAAATTTACGGGACAAGAATAACCCAATTTCTTACCATAAAGTGGCAATTTTGTCAAATATTTTGACAACTTTTGACCCTCTATTCGCTGGGGTGCAAGGGGCCTTTTGCTCCTTCGACCCCGCTCAACCTTTAACGATCCCTACTGGCATCTCGGTAATTATAAGTAGGGCTGGCTGAATAATGGTAAAACCCTTGTTGGTTAAGACTTTTAGAGTTTTTGTAAATCAAAAAGTACCAGATATGGGAGTGATCGGGGGGAATTTAGGCACTTTTTCCCTGAAAATTAGGTAATTGACCCCCTGAAAATCGGTAAAACCCTACACCCTACACCCTACACCCACGAAAAACTTTTTGCCGCAAACCCTAATTATGACGATTGCCATCATAATGAATTCTCGCCCCGGCCCATTGTAATTTTTCCTGTAGAGTCTGATAAAAAGAATAGCTTTCCCGCAGGATAATAAATTGGGCGAATTTTTCAGCTTTGGTAACTCCCACCCATTGCCCGGGCCAAATGGAAGTGGCTAAAGCGCCATCCATCCAGAGTTTAGTGTTTAATTCGTAGTCTCCCAGAGGCCAAATACTGACCAGAGATGCCGGGGGAATGACAATCGGCCGACTGGAGAGACTCAAGGGACAAATCGGGGTAACAGCGATCGCTTCCATGCCGGGGTGTATAATCGGGCCATTAGCGGAAGCGGTGTAACAGGTGGACCCCGTGGGAGTAGCCACTAATAAACCATCTCCTTGGTACTGATCTACTACTTCCCCGTCCACTTCGATTTCGAGGATTGAGGTGGGCATCCTATCGATACTAGCGGGTTTCACACACATCTCATTCAGGGCATAAAATGCCTCGCTCACTGGCTGCGGGTTTCTTTTATCC
>NZ_JASJFF010000912.1:0-2763 GCF_030065435.1 Microcystis sp. M53603_WE2 | reverse complement strand
GGGGATCAAACCCCCCTTATCAAGGGGGGGAGGGGGGATCAACCCTACAATCAATTTTTAATTTAATTATAATCACTTACTTAGGGCTTGCTGAAAAAGTACGGGCGAAGCATTCGGATAGAAAATCTACGGTTTCACCGATAGGTTATTACCCGAATGCTTCGCCCCTACAGGACGCGGGCCGATACAGAACACTAAAACCCTTACCTCGTCTATATTTTATATTTATTCAGCAAACCCTACTTATGCCTACAATAATCATCCAAAAGACCCAAAAACGTCTTTTAATCTATAGAGAAAAACTCACCGATGACCTAGAAATAGAATTAGTCAAAATACCATCGGGAACCTTTACAATGGGTTCTTCAGAACAAGAAAGTAGTAATAAAAGTGAAAAGCCGCAACACAACGTCACCCTGAAAAACTTCTTGATGGGTATTTATCCCATTACCCAAGCTCAATGGTTATATATTGCCCAAAGAAAAGATTTAAAAGTAGAGCAAGATTTAAAACCAGAGCCATCGGAGTTTAAAGGCAGCACAAACCCCGTTGAAATGGTAAGTTGGTTAGATGCCGTCGAATTTTGCCAAAGGCTCTCTAAATTAAGTAAAAGAAAATATAGGCTACCAACGGAAGCTGAGTGGGAGTACGCTTGTCGAGCGCAAACCAAACCCTTAAATCTCGATAAAGGAGAAACCTACCCCCCCTATCACTTTGGGGAAATTCTTACCCCAGATTTAGCCAACTATGATAACAATCTCCAAAAAACCACCCCTGTTGGGCAATTCTACGCCAACGACTTTGGTTTATATGATATGCACGGAAATGTCTGGGAGTGGTGTCAAGATGATTGGCGCGAAAACTATGAGGAGATAAAAAAGAGCAAAAAACAGCAAAATCAGGCATATAAAGCTCTGCGGGGCGGTTCCTGGGGCAGCAATCCTGTTTACTGCCGTTCCGCGTTTCGCAGCTACGACTACCGCCGCGACTACCGCATCTTCTATAACGGTTTTCGGGTAGTCTGCGTATTCGGGAGGACTTTGTAACCCTTTTTCTCTTTTTTCCCTTTTTACCCTTTTTCGATTTTTTTGAGCAAATGTACTATATATGTACTATAAAAGGATTGAGAGAATTATCTTGATACTAAATCCGTTGAGTATAGGTAACATATCAGGATAGGCAAAAGGCAAGAGGCAAGAGGCAAAAGGGGGAATAATACCATTTTTCTTTATTCGTGGCAGACATTCTACTCCTTTCTCCCAAAAAGGGAGAAGGGTTGGGGGTGAGGGAATTAACCATCTCTGCCATTACTTTAGAAAAATGGTATAAATAATCAGTTTTTAATAACTGGATTTAGTATGAGTAGAAAAAGGGTTTCTCGGAGAAACCCTTTTTCTGTGGGGTATAAATTGCTTGTTGAGACGAGACAAGAGGCAACAGTAAAGGGATTGGGGGAAGTTCAACTAATCTAAGAATAAGCGGTTTAAATGCGTCTTAGTTTACATCAACAGCTGCTCAGTTATTAGTATTCTCCCCCATCATTTTTTTTCTGGTCTAAAAGATGATTATAGATCACACTTTTGAGAGATTGCCAAAAAGGAACTAATAAAGTACTCAGAAGTAAGAAAATAGTAGTCAGACCATAGGAAAACATCGCCATTTGTTGTAAAAAAAGAGGATTTTCCGTGAGCGTTTGCCAGTCCTCCACCGATTCCAAACTACTATAAAAAGAGGAAAAATTGACCCAAAAGGGAATTGAAGCCAAAGCCCATGACAGAATATAAACTGGAATAATTAATAAACTGGCAATAAATATCACTCCTACAATTCTCCAAGCCGAGTTTTTAGTTAAATGCCAACCTCTCTTGATTGCTTGCCAACTGCCTAAATTATCTTCAATTACTAAGGGCAATTCGGCAATGCAAATGCGAGCAGATAACCAAAGGAAGAAAAAAGGAAGACAGAAAAAAGCTGGTAAAATAAGCAATACACCAAGGATGGGGATAAAACTGACTAGCACCAGAGACAGCGTTATCGGCAAGATTATTGCCGCTCCCAACAAACCGATCAAAACCTGCATCCACCACAAGCGCCACATTTTCGGCTTAACTTTTTTTTCCGCTTGTCCGGCAGTTTCCGGCTGATAAATAATGTCTTGAAAAGCTAATCGCGAGATAACCGCATTATTGAAAAGAGACTTAGCAGCCGAGAAAATTTGTATCGGGAAAAGAAATAAACGTAAACCAATATCGCTGCCTTGTTCGGGGGTAATTGTTTGATAAAGTAATTGACTGAGAATTAATTGCAAAACTAAGGGGAGAAGCGACCACAAGCCGGCGCGGACAGCAAAGAATACATAAGTTGGGAAGCGATCACGATAAAGACGGAAGGCAGTATTAATCGTATTGCCAATATTCAAAGGCTCGATGGAATTGTTAGTCACGGTGGGACTCCTTACAGAATGCCACCACTATATTAGGTTAAGTAACTAATAACAGCTAAAAACTTCCAATTTAATCAATATTTCCAGCTAAGACAACAATCGGAAAATTTTGGACTAATTAGCCGTCCTCGCTCCCGTCGCTTTTGCTAAAGTGGTAGAATTTGACCAACGATTCAATTCCCCAGTGGAGAAAGTGCGATCGCATTGATGGTCTTAACTCCCTTGGGATTCGGTTCGCGCATGGTAGTAACTGGAGATGTCACCCAAACCGATTTACCGCAACAACAAGAATCGGGGTTAATTGCCGCTCAAAAAATCCT
>NZ_JASJFF010000426.1:0-6425 GCF_030065435.1 Microcystis sp. M53603_WE2 | reverse complement strand
TATGAGCTTGGTGTTGTAGGGCCGTCAGAGAGCGATCATCGATCGGGATAATGGCACGTTCAGAGGCCCGTTGTTCGAGATTAGCCACGATCGCCGGATCGATCTCGTGGTGGGCTGCCAAGCGTCTCGTCGCCTCTAACTCCTGTTGTTTCGCCCAGGCCCCCACCTCGTTCACCTCTTCTAAAATCACCTTCAGTACATCGGGATAATCCCGCACCAATTCGGGAACCGCATAATAATAGGTCGGCACTTCTAGAGAGGCGTTTTCCCCGAAGATGCTCTCCAAATCGGCCAACGATCTTCCCGGATAGGTGCGCGTCTCGGTGGGGGAATAGGGAACCCAGACCACCCAAGCGTCGATCTCACCGCGACGAAAAAGCACCAGTGCTTCCGGTTGAGTCGCATACACCGGTTCGATATCGCTTAATTCTAGATTCACTCTCATCAGGGCGCGGATGAGGACATAATGGGCGCTCGAACCTCGATCGAAGGCGATTCTTTTTCCTTTTAAATCCGCCAACGTCTCTATTGGCGAATCCTCAGGCACGAGAATCGCCTGACCTTTCGGGGCGGTATATTTTTCCTTGGCTACCCGGACGAAGACGTGTTCGGCTGCTTGCGAGAAAATACTCGCCGTACCGCCACCACCGCAGAAGTCGATCGTTCCGTTGCTCAAGGCCTCGATCAGAGAGGAAGCCGCCAGAAAACTCGTCCACGTTACCGTCACCCCAAAGGGTTTTAAGCGTCTTTCCAGAAAGGCCTGGGCGCGGAGAACTTCCAGATTGGTCATACCCTCGGGATAGCCGATCTTGAGGGTTCCTAACCGCCGCGCTTGTTTGGCGAGAGGAGTGATATCGGAGGGGGTCGAGCGCTTGAACCAGCGATCGATCGCGATACAGAAGAGAATTCCAGCGATAAATAATCCCACGGTTTCCAATAGCCGGGGAGTCGTATTTCGGGGGAATTTAAAGCTATCGACGAGGTTCAGAATCAGGTTATCGGATCGAGAATTTTGACCGACGGCGATCGTGTCGGAAAATCCAGCCAGGAGAAAGCTCCCGACGAGGCTGGTCACAAAAAGCACTGCGGGAAGAACTCCCCGGCAATTTCGCCACGGTTTCCAGAGACACTTGATCGAACGGTGGAGCATGGGATTTCTCGCAGAAAACAAGATTTATGATCGGGAAAGGAGACAAGAGGGAAGGGTTTCCCAACTTGATCGGGAGAGGTTCCATTAGTTTTATCTACATACTATAAAAATCCACGACTCCTCGATTGTGTAACAAAGTACATTTATAAATGTATTGAAAATGATATAGTTTTAAAATGAAATTGCGCCCGCATTTGAGAGATCGAGGTGGTATGGATGGATTGGTTGATCGAAATCGTCAAAATCGCGGTGGCCACCGGCATAGCCACCACCTTCGACGACAATATTTATCTAACCGGCTTCTTTAGCGAGGTAAATCGTACCTTTCGCCCGGTTCACGTTGTCGTCGGCGAGCTAGTCGGGTTTACGGCCTTAGTATCGGTGAGCTTGCTGGGTTTTCTACTCGGCTTAATCATCCCGCCGATTTATATCGGTCTTCTCGGAATCTTGCCGCTCCTCATCGGTGTGAGAAATTTAGTGACTTTAAATCGCGATAACGAGAGGGAAACCGCAGATCGCAAGGTGAATTTGCGAAGAAACGCCCGATTTCACGGATTCGCCTCCCGCAGACTATCCCTCGGTCAAGTCTTCAGCGATCGCCAAACCTATAAAGTTTCCGCGGTCACGATATCCAATGGCGGCAATAATCTCGGTATCTACATTCCCCTATTCGCCAATAGTACCGTGGCGCAGTTAGCCGTAATCATCCCGATCTGCTATCTAATCGTTTGTACTTGGTTATTTCTCTCCTATAATCTAACCCGCCAACCGGGGATCGCGGTTGTCCTCAGCCGTTATGCGAGTAAGCTTTTCCCCTTTGTGCTGATGTGGTTGGGCCTACGGATTATTCTCGATAACGGCTCCTATCGTCTGTTGATTCCCATCGGCTAAATTAGACCCCCCGTAAAAATCGCCAATCTCCGGCTCCCACGGGAGTCAAAATTCAGGAAGAGAGAAGAAAAAATTAGTTGGTTTAGAGCAACCTTATCGAGAAAATCCCGATGAATGTATCACTGTTGCCAATTCGATCGCTGTTTCGTCCCTTTCGTTCCTTATCGGGGAGGAGCTTCCTTTCCTTCCTGTTAGTGGGACTGTTGGCAAGTCTCGCCCTCGCCTCCTGCGGGGGAATCGGCTCAAAACCGGAGGTGAAACTGAATCTCGTTTCCTTCTCGGTCACGAAAGCCGCCCACGACCAGATTATCCCGAAATTCGTCGAGAAATGGCGGAAAGAGCATAACCAAAAAGTCATTTTCCAGCGGAGTTACGGCGGTTCCCTGGCCCAGGCCGATGACGTGATCGCCGGGAAACAAGAGGCGGACGTGGTACATCTGGCCCTTCCCCTCGACGTGATGCGGATATCTCAAGCCGGCCTGATTAATCGCGGTTGGGAAGATCGGGTGCCGCGGCGGGGGGTGGTGAGTCACTCGGTGGCGGCGATCGTGACGCGGGCGGGAAATCCGAAAAAGATTCAATCTTGGGCGGATCTGGCTAGAGAGGACGTTACGGTTCTATCCGCCGATCCGAAAACTTCCGGGATCGCTATTTGGCAGTTATTAGCCCTCTGGGGTTCGGTGACGCAAACGGGGGGCGAACCGCAACAGGCATGGGATTTTGTCCGCCGGATCTATCAAAAGATTCCCACCCTAGCCAGGGACGCGCGGGAAGCCAGCAATGCCTTTTTCCAAGAAGGAAAGGGGGATGTTTTAGTCACCTACGAAAACGAGGTAATTCTAGCGGCAAGAAATCAACCAGATACCAATTACTTAGTCCCCCTGGTCAATATCTCGATCGATAATCCCGTGGCGGTGGTGGATAGAAATGTCGATAAACACGGCACGCGAGAGGTGGCCGAGGCCTTTGTGAATTTCCTCTATTCCGAGCCGGCACAACAGGAATTGGCCAAATTGGGCTATCGCTCGGTCAATCCCTTCGTGGCCAAGGATGAAGGACTACAATTTCCGCCGATCAAGACCCTTTTCAACGCCCAAGATCTCGGGGGTTGGACGTTGATCGAAAAGGAATTTCTGGCCAATAACGGCATCTTCGAGCAGATTAAAAACCAGTCGGCTTCCTAACATTTTTCCCGCTTTAATCTATGAAATTCTCTCATTATTTTTTCCTAATCTCCCTTCTGATGGCCAGTAATTTGATCGCCGGTTGCGGTCGCCCGGCCGACTCGGCCGAGAAACAACCACCAGTCTCGATCGACGGTGGTGCGGTGGGTTTCGCCCTCTCCCTCGCCGTTGCCGAAGAATATCAAAGAGTCCATCCCGAAGCGCGGGTAAGCGTCGCCACCAGTGGAACCGGGGGCGGTTTTAGTAAGTTCTGCGCCGGAAATCTCGACATTGCCGGGGCATCGCGGGTGATCCGGAAAGAAGAGATCGAGAAATGTCGGGAAAACGGCGTGGAATTTCTGGAATTACCGATGGCGATCGACGGATTGGCGGTGATCGTCAATAAAAAAAATCAATTCGCCAAGTGTTTAACGATTAAAGAACTCGATCGAATGTGGAACACGAAAGCGGAGGGTAGGATTACCAGTTGGAAACAGATTAATCCCAAATTTCCCGACGAGAGATTATTACTTTTCGCCCCGCCTTCCGATACGGGAACCTTCGATTATTTCACCCAAGCGATTACGGGAAAACGGAGAAATAGCCGTACCGATTTCACCCCGAACCGCAATCAAAACGCGCTCGTGCAGGGGGTGATCGGCAATCCATCCGCGCTTGCCTATTTAGGCATCTCTTTCTATATGCAGAACCAAGATCGATTGAACTTGGTGGCGATCGAAAATAATGAAGGAAAATGCGTCAAACCGGTCCCCATCGATAACGTTCTCCGCAATGTCTATAATCCCCTTTCCCGTCCCCTGTTTATCTACGTCAACAAGAATAATTTAAAAACGAATCCATCCCTGGAAAAATTCGTGCGGTTCTATTTAGAAAATTCCTGGAAATGGGTCGATGGCGTGGGTTACGTCGCTTTACCAGATGAGGCCTACGTCAAAACCCTGCGGAAATTCGAGCGCAGGGAAACGGGATCGAAATTCGGCAAAGCTAAACCGGGAGAACCGATCACGAACTTTATCTAAAAAAGGAATTTTGTCAAACCATGACCTTAACCCCGAGTTCTTTCGATAATTCTTTTTTGCCGGCAGATAATTCGCTCCTCAAGCGCCCCGGCGACGATATTCAAGAGAAGATAATCGCGCTGATTCTCTTCGCTTGCGCTTTCGTTTCCGTGGCGACGACAATCGGCATCGTGGCGATTATTTTTAGTGAAACCTGGGGATTTTTTCAAGAGGTATCTTTCGCCCAATTCTTTCTCGATACCCGTTGGACTCCACTGTTCGCCACCCCTCATTTCGGCATCTGGCCGCTGATTAACGGGACATTTTTAACCACGGCCATCGCTATGTCCGTCGCGGTTCCTTTAGGCCTATCTTCCGCGATCTACCTCGCCGAATACGCAAAACCGAACCTAGCGGCGATTTTACGCCCCGCGGTGGAACTTCTCGCCGGGATTCCTACGGTGGTGTACGGGTACTTCGCCCTACTCGTTGTCACGCCCACTTTGCGGAATCTTTTCCCCGTCGAGATTTTTAACGCCCTCAGCGCCGGGTTAATGATGGGGATCATGATCACTCCCACGGTGGGATCGATTAGTTTAGACGCGATCCGAGCGGTTCCCCGTTCCCTGCGCGAGGGTTCCTACGCGCTAGGAATTACCAAGCTGGAAACGATTTTTAAAGTGGTTCTCCCCGCCGCCCTCTCCGGGATCATGGCCTCGATTATTCTGGGAATGTCGCGGGCGGTGGGGGAAACGATGACGGTGTTGATCGCCGCCGGCTCGCAACCCCGGCTTACCCTCAATCCCTTCGAGTCGATCGCCACGATGACCGCTTTTATGGCCGAGATTTCCGGGGGAGATGCGCCCCGGGGCAGTCTCAGTTTTAAAACCCTCTACGCGGTCGGCGCGGTGCTTTTTCTGATCACGCTGGTGCTGAATCTAGCCAGTTACTGGATATCCCACCGTTTTAAAGAAAAATACGATTGATTTCCCATGGTTAAATCCTCTGTCAAATCCGATACCGTTGAATTTATCGACCATCTCGAACGCCGCGAGGCGATCGGCAAATTCTGCGAGTATCTTTTCCTCTTCGGTTTACTGATCGGTTTGTTCGTTCTGGCGCTGTTGGTGTTGAATATCGCCCACGATGGACTCGGACGACTCTTAACCCCCGGATTCCTCACGGAAACGCCTTCCCGTTTCCCGGAAAGGGGCGGTATCCGTCCGGCGATCATCGGTAGTTTCTATCTGGGAATTATCGTGCTTCTCGTGGCGGTCCCGATCGGGGTCGGGTCGGCTTTGTATCTAGAGGAATACGCCCCGAAAACTTGGTGGACGGCACTGATCGAGGTGAATATCGGCAATCTGGCTGGGGTTCCCTCGATCGTCTACGGCTTATTAGGATTAGCGGTTTTTAACTATCTGCTCAATTTTGGCCCGACGCTGATTTCCGGCGCGTTAACCCTTGCGCTTCTCTCGCTGCCGGTGATTATCGTCACGGCGCGGGAGGCGATCCGGGCGGTTCCCGATTCCCTACGCCAAGCCTCCTACGGTCTAGGCAGTACCAAATGGCAGACGATCCAACACCATGTTTTACCCTACGCGGTGCCGGGGATTCTCACGGGGGTGATTATCTCCGTGTCGCGGGCGATCGGGGACGCGGCTTCCTTAATGGTCGTCGGCGCGGTTAGTTTCCTCACTTTCGATCCTGGTTTATTCCAACGCTTTATGGCACTACCGATTCAAATTTTCAGCTATATCACCCGTCCCGAACCCGGTTTTGCCAATGCGGCGGCGGCCGCGATTATCGTTCTGATCCTGTTAATTCTCGCCCTCAACGCCATCGCCATCTATCTACGTCAACGTTATTCGACACTGAATTAGGGAAGGCAGCGGGCAAGGGGGTAGATACATAACCTTCCCTACTCCTGCACTCCCCACTTCTCCAGTACGGGAGGGTTTGCAAACCCTCCCCTCTAAAAAAACCATCGATCTTTAATAAACGATCAGGAGAATTTTTGCCATGACTACCCACCTTAACCCAGATCACAGTGTTTTCGACGCGGAAGGAGTGAAAGTTTTTTATAATGGATTTCTCGCTCTTCTGGACGTTCATATTAAAATTCCTGCACGAAAAATCGTCGCCTTTATCGGGCCGTCCGGTTGCGGGAAAAGTACCCTCTTGCGCTGCTTTAACCGAATG
>NZ_JASJFF010001000.1:0-4703 GCF_030065435.1 Microcystis sp. M53603_WE2 | reverse complement strand
TTAATTGTCGAATCTTGGGATTAATTTGGGGGGGATAAATGCTGGTGGCTAATTGTTCTTCTAGTAAGGCATATTCTGCCGCAGTTAGGGGTTGATTATCAAGGGGCGAGCGAGCCGAAGTGATAATTTCTGCTCGTAAAACTTCTTCGGGAATATCTTCAGGAGAGGGCAAAGCAAGGGCTTTTAGGGGCGATAAGAAACCGATCGAGATGAGAATAATAATTTTGGTCGTTCGCTGCATTTAATTTAAACCGGGGGGCAATTTTTCCCGACACTGTTGATGAATTTCCCCGATTCTAGCAAACAACCAGGGATATTTTTGACGATAACTGGGAATTAGAGCCAGAGGACTGAGTAGGGCAGTGGCGGCAATATCGGCTACACTTAATTTATCCGCCACCAAATAGGGCTGATTTTGCCAATATTCTAGAATCTTGAGGGCATTTTCTAGTCGCTCCTCCGCTAGTTTTACCCTGGCTGGGGTGATTTTATATTGTTGTCGCACGATATTAATAATTATTTGACTACTCAGGGAAGGATCGATCGCTTTTCCCTCTCCGGCGCGATAATTATAATAGACAAATCTCGTCGCTACTCCAATACTTTCATCTAACCAATCCTCTAGTAACCAAGCTTGATTTTTCTCCTTTTCCCCAGCGGGAATAAAAGAGGGGAAAGGAACTACTTTTTCTAAATATTTTAAAATGGCGGTAGAATCGGCAATAATCTCATCTGCTGCCATTAAAACGGGGACAGTGGTTAACCCTTTGGTTAGAGGCCTGAGTTTGAGAATATGTAGTCCGGGGGTGAGATTTTCTACTTGGTAATCAATCCCCTTATAACCTAGAGCTAAACGAGCTTTGCGACAGTAATGAGAGGTGCTAAATTGAAGTAAAAGCATTAAGTTTTGTTGGTTGCTATAATAGTTATCAGTTACCAGTTATCAGTTATCAGACTTGGGTTTTAAGTTAACTGTTCACTGTTTACTGTTTACTGTTTACTGATCACTCTGTTTACTGAATTGGCAATAGGTCTATACTATGAGCAAACCCTCCCTTTTTTCTGCTGTTTCTCGTCCTTATGCGACTAATTCACAAGCAAAAGATCCCTGGTTAGCGGTCAATCTCTCGATGTTTTTCCCCGGTTTGGGACAATGGTATGCTAACAAAAACCAAAAAGCAACCATTTTGGCAATCGCTCAAGTAATATTAATAATTGTGACAATTTGGTCAATTTTTAGCCACAATGGCCCTGTAAGCTGGGGATTAGGGGGAATAGTTGCTCTGGTTATCGTTTACATTAGCAATATTTTTGACGCTCACTGGACTGTTTATTATTCCAGACAGAATAACAGCTTAGAGAAAATTCCCCGCCAACAAAAAAACCCATGGTTTGCCGTCTTCGCTAACCGGATTATACCGGGGTTAGGGCAATTGTACGCCGATAAGGTGATCTTAGGGATAATTTTTCTGACTATATCCCTGATTACCCTGAAAATAGATGATTTTTTGGACAATATCCTCTTTCTTACCCCTTTAATTACAGCAATCGCTGTTTATCATGTTTACCACACTTTCCCCGATCAATTTCATCCCCATCGTCACACCTATCGTTCCATTTTGGCGCTGATGGTGGCAGCAATTTTTACTTGGGGAATTATCTGTAATTATTTTCCCGATTGGTTACATCAAAGAATAGAATTTTTCGAGATTCCGAGCGAATCCATGCTGCCTACCCTCGCAGTAGGTGATCGCATTTTCGTCAGTCAATCCAGTAATTATCAAGCGAAAAGAGGCGATATAATTGTTTTTAGAACTCCCGAAAAAATTCAGCAACTAGAGCCTAATTCGGGAGATTTTTTTATCAAACGAGTCATCGCTATTTCTGGGGATACCATTGAAATCCGCAGGGGTAAAGTTTATCTCAACTGGCAAGTTATCGAGGAACCCTACACCGCCGAGTTAGCCAATTATGAAATAGAATTTATGACTGTACCCCCAAAAACCCTGTTTGTTTTGGGAGATAATCGTAACCATAGTTTTGATTCCCATGCTTGGGGTTTTTTGCCAGAAAGTTATATCGTTGGTCAAGCCTATAAAGTTTACTGGCCTCTCGATCGTGTCCAGTCTTTGCTATGATGGGGATGACTAAGCTGTTGACTATCTGAATTACTCGTTAAGACTTCATGGGAGCAGGGAGAGGGGGGTTGAGCATTTGTCCTAAAGTTTACAATACGCAGTTTAAATGCAGTACAGCATCCCTTGAATTGTTACTGAAAAATTACCACTGGTGCTAGATAATTAACTTCAATCTTTTCTTGATTAATATGCTGTTAAAATTCCCTCAAAAGCTGAAAATTAAGCAAATAATATTATTAGTATTCTGGCTAGGAATAGGGATATTTTTCTGGTGGTTATCGTGGCAATCCCCCGGGATGAGCCAAATTCAACGACCCGAAACAGTTGCTCAACAAATTTATCAAGCAATGCCAGATTTACCGAAAGAAAACAACTATAACCGTCGAGATACAGGGGCGATCGATCCGAATAATACTTTAATAAGTCGCTTTCTTCGTTATCATCAAGATACAAAAAAAAGGTTTACTCTCATCCGTTTTGATTGGCAATTAACCCTAGGGGATTATCTAGGAGTGAACGAGAAAATCAGCGAAGAAAACTATCCCGGACAAGCAACCCTTACGGTTAATCCCATGGCTGCCGATATCAAAGCGATTAACAGTCTTAATCGTCGTCAAAGGCAGCAGTTAGTCACCCTTCTAGTCGAAATTTATAACCCCGCCATTCTCCCCCAAGAAACCCCCAATCCTAGCCCTTCTCCCAGTCCTTCTCCCCGTCGTCCATCTTTATCAAAACCGGGAGATGCCGACCTATTAAAATTCTAGAAAATTATGGAAAAAATTCTCAAATATGGTTCAGGTTGGCGACTCGGTTGGGATCCTAAGGCAGCCATTTATAAAGGATTAATTGGTGGCGATGATTGGGCGATCGAATTGACCGAGGCCGAGTGGCAAGATTTGCGTCGGTTACTATCACAATTGACCGCAACTATGGCGGCCATGGCCACAGAATTAATGGATGAAGAAAGTATTGCTTGTGAAGCGGAAAGCGAGCTTTTATGGTTAGAAGCGGCAGGATTTCCCGATAATTATTCCCTGCGATTTATTCTCTATCAAGGTCGCGGTTGTGAGGGCAATTGGTCGGCCACTGCCCTGCCAGAGTTGCTCGCCGCTTGGGACAATTTGCTTTACAATTTTTAAGAAAGCGGTGGGCATAAGTTAATTTTTGTCTCCCCCTCTTGACTTTTTGAATCCCCTGTGCTGCCATGATTGCCCATCCGAGGACGAGGACCGATAATCTCACCTACACTCCGCCCCCATTGCTGAAAAACGGTTTTGCCATGACTCTCTATGTGTCCCTAAAAGCGCGAGAAACCTGGCAAAATACGATCGCTATTCCCGAACCAGTCTATCAAGAAACCATTTTCACCGGGGCCAATGCCGTCCCCATCTACGGGATTGTTTCCATTCCCCCGCAAGCGAAAGGAACAATTATCGGCACCTACGGCATCACGGGAGACTTAGATAATCAATGGTTTTTAAGGATTTTAGGCAGAAAAGCCGTAGCAAGAAACTACGCAGTCGTCCTCTTCGATTGGCGGGCCCACGGTAAGACAGCCGAATTATCCCCGACTCTCACCTCCGATGGCATCTATGAAGGGCTAGATTTCCTTCATATTGCCGCCCAAGCCCAAAAAATGGGCTGTCCTGCTCCTTTTTGGTTCACGGGTTACTCTCTGGGGGGACAATTGGCCCTCTGGGGAATTAAATCGGCAGAGAATCAGGAAGATATGGGGATCGATCCCGTCGATATCGGTGGTGGTGCGGTAATTTGTCCTAATTTAGACTCTAATCGTTCTTTATCCTATCTCGTCCGGGATCCCTGGGGGAAACATTTGGAAAAAGCGATCGCCAGGGAATTACGCAAGTTAGCCAAACGCATCCATCAAGCTCATCCCGATCATATCGATCCCCAAGCAATTACTCGCGCCACCACGATTGCCGGATTTGATCGAGAATTAGTGATTAAAAAGCTAGGATTTGAGACAGTTTTTGACTATTATGCCGCTAGTAGTCCCTTGCCCTTTCAACCCTATTTAACTAAACCCACTTTTATCCTCTACGCGGCCGATGATCCCCTCTTTTCCCCCGCAGTTATTCCCGATCTGCAAGCAGCGATCGCCGATAATCCCCACGTGGATCTACTCTTAACCAACTATGGCGGTCATGTGGGTTATATCAGCAGTTTATCCTGTCAGCGTCAGTGGGGCGATAGCGATCGCTGGTGGGCATGGAATCGGGTTTTAGACTGGTTTGACCAAAAAACTGGCAAATAATCCTAAATCCGTTGAGTATAGGTTACATATCACGATAGGCACTCATGCAAGAGGGGGAATAAATAATCAGTTTTTAATAACCAGATTTAGTATAGGGTTGGCTGAATAAATCTAAAAACCTTGTTGTATAAGACTTTTAGACTTTTTTCCCATCAAAAAGTGCCAGACATTGGGGTGATCGGGGGGGAAATTTAGGCACTTTTTCCCGGAAAATTAGGTAATTGACCCCCTGAAAATGGGTAAAGCCCCACACCCCACACCCCACACCCCACACCCCACACCCCACACCC
>NZ_JASJFF010001042.1:0-4432 GCF_030065435.1 Microcystis sp. M53603_WE2 | reverse complement strand
CTGAAATGGGGCGAAAGTCTGTGGACTCTGTGTAAGACAGTACATGGTTTTTTAACTGTGGTATGCGACGGTGGTGGAAGCAGAAACTTAAATCGTGAGGTTTAGGAATCGCCGCACTTTTAGGGCGGCGAGGATGTCAAGGCTAACCATTACCCCAATTCTAGAATTATCCGTTTTTTTAGGTTTTCTTGACTACTATTCGGCGGTAGCCAATCCAGTTTCGGTGCTGCCGGTGGTGCGACGACGGGTGAGAGTATTAAAGAGCATAATTCCGATCGCTTTGATCAGATTACCTTCCAACTCTTGGAACATTTTCATGTTCATGCCAAAAGCGGCGTTAGCTTCGGTGACAATGCGATCGGCCATGGCTTGATCCACCGGTAACTCGTCGAGGGTTTGACGATAGTGGTTTTTATAGGCTTTTTCGTCGGAAATATCTTTGAAATCATAGAAAGCCGTGCCACCAGTTTCCAGATTCATCGCTTTTTCGGCGATTTTTTTCAATATTTGCCCCCCGGACAGATCGCCGAGATAACGGGTATAGGAATGGGCGACTAATAATTCGGGTTCTGTTGTGGCGATTTCCCGAATCCGGTCAACGTAGGCCTGACCTGCGGGAGATAAAGCGATCTCGTTGCGCCAATTTGGACCATAATAAAAATATAAATCCTGTTCTAGCGCATTTTTGCGATTGAGTTCAGGAAAACAGATTTTAGAAACGACGGGATGACTAGGAAGTTTTTCCATCTCCTCCTCCATGGCCGAATAGACGAAGTAGAGGTTAGCCACCAGTTTGCGATAGGAAGTTTTTTCTACCACACCTTTGAGAAAACACTTGACAAAACCGACGTTTTCTGCCATGGTGTGGGATTTTTTCGTGCCTTCTCGCAGTTGAGTTGATAAATTAACGCTCATATTATGATCACCTGTTGGGATGAGTGGAATGGATCGGGTTCGTTACAGATGCTTACTAAAACCGTCTATTTTGGTAGATTAAACTGAATTGATCGGTAATTTTATTAAGAATTTTTACAGTGCCGCCGGGGGAGCTTAGGGAGAAAAGTTAGCTCTAGCAGGACTTGACCGCCGGTTGAAACCGGTATCGATCGAGATGGCGCAATTGTAAAGATTAGTGAAAAACTGCTCCCTAGTTGATCTTGTTGAGAGAGAGGGTGTAGTCTAGCGCCAATATCAATTCTTGCTCGACATTCTTCACACTTCTTAGAAATTCTTAACATTCAGGAGACTTATATCAGCAAAATTTCACAAATTAAAACCGAATTTAGCAATCATGCTTATAATCAGTACAGGATTCTTTATGTTGTGCTAAACTCAAGCCCTTGAGAGACAAAGCCCTAGTTGCGATGTCAGCGAGAACACATTTAGCAACCCCCTACCCAAACCCTTAGTCATAACACTCTGGTAATGCCCCGAATACTTGTAATCGATGATGATCCTGCAATCGCGGAATTAGTCTCCATCAACCTGGAGATGGCGGGTTATGACGTTAATCCCGCAGAGGACGGGATTAAAGGCCAGGCCTTGGCCGTCCAGTTACAACCCGATTTAATCATGCTGGATTTAATGCTGCCCAAAGTCGATGGTTTTACTGTCTGTCAGCGTTTGCGACGAGATGAACGCACGTCCGACATCCCGATTTTGATGCTCACAGCCTTAGGACAAACCCAAGATAAAGTGGAAGGTTTTAATGCGGGTGCTGATGATTACCTGACCAAACCTTTCGAGGTGGAGGAAATGTTAGCTAGGGTACGCGCTCTCCTCAGACGCACCGATCGCATTCCCCAAGCCGCTAAACACTCAGAAATACTCAGTTTTGGACCTTTAACCCTGGTTCCCGAACGTTTTGAGGCGGTCTGGTTTGAAAGTGTGGTCAAGTTAACCCATCTAGAATTCGAGTTACTCCACTGTCTTCTCCAACGTCACGGTCAAACCGTTTCCCCTAGTGATATTCTCAAGGAGGTCTGGGGATACGATCCCGATGATGATATCGAGACTATTCGCGTTCATATTCGCCATCTGAGAACGAAACTAGAACCCGATCCCCGTCATCCTCGCTATATTAAAACCGTTTACGGTGCGGGTTATTGTCTGGAGTTACCCACCAATGAACAGGTGGTGCTTGATTCATCGGCGGCAACGGTTTAAACAGGGAGCAATTGTCTAGATAGGCAATAGGGACAATTGTTTCGTCGCTCCTCCTCCTCTTCAGATTGAGAAGGTTTGACCGGCGGTTGGGTTTTGATGGCTATGGCTGAGGCCTCTTTTTGGCCCTGACTATCACAAGGGGTAAGCACCCCCAGCAAGTCAGGACAATGGCAGGAGTAACTAGGGCTGGCTGAATAAATCTAAAAACCTTGTTGGGTAAGACTTTTAGACCTTTTAGAAATCAAAAAGTACCGGATATGGGAGTGATCGGGGGGAAAATTCAGGTACTTTTTCCCTGAAAATTAGGTAATTGACCCCCTCAAAATCGGTAAAACCCTACACCCCACACCCCACACCCCACACCCTGCCCCCACAAAAAACTTTTTCAGCAAGCCCTAACTACTGGTTTAAGGTAAATCCGTCGCCCCCATCAAAAAGCGATCGCATTCCCTGGCAGCCCCGCGGCCTTCATTAATCGCCCAAACCACCAAACTTTGACCACGACGACAATCCCCCGCTGCAAAGACTTTCGGTAAGCTAGTGGCAAATTGACCGTGTTCGGCCTTGATATTGCTGCGGGCATCCTTTTCTAAGCCTAAATCATCGAGTAAAGGCTGTTCTGGTCCCAAAAATCCCATGGCCAATAGAACCAATTGCGTCGGGATGACTTTTTCTGTTCCTGCTACCGGTTGGGGGATAAACTGCCCTTTTTCGTTGCGTTGCCATTCCACCCGTACCGTGTGAATCCCTGTGACGTTGCCCTCGCTATCCCCCTCGAATTTAGTCGCCGTGGTGGTATAAACCCGGGGGTCATCGCCAAAACGCGCGGCCGCTTCCTCTTGTCCATAGTCCAGACGGTAGATTTTCGGCCATTCGGGCCAGGGATTATCGGCAGCCCGTTCTCGGGGCGGTTGCGGCATGATCTCTAATTGGGTGACGCTACGGCAGTTATGACGCAGGGAAGTCCCCACACAGTCGGTTCCCGTGTCGCCACCGCCGATAATTACTACGTCTTTACCCGCAGCCGAGATAAAATCCTCCCCCGGTTGTCCGTCTAATAGTGCTTTTGTATTAGCGGTGAGAAACTCCATGGCGAAGTGAATGCCCTTTAATTGGCGACCTTCGATGTTTAAATCCCGGGGTTTGGTGGCTCCGGTACAGATAACCACGGCATCATATTCGTTTAATAGGTCTTGGCTGCTGATGTCCTTGCCCACTTCCGTGTTACAGACCATTTTTACCCCTTCCTGTTCGAGCATCTGGAGACGACGCAGAACGACTTCTTCCTTATCTAACTTCATGTTGGGGATACCGTACATTAATAGTCCCCCGGGGCGATCGGCCCGTTCATAAACTGTCACCCAGTGACCGGCTTTATTTAACTGGTCGGCGGCCGCCAATCCCGCAGGTCCTGAACCAATTACGGCCACTTTTTTGCCGGTACGGATTGCGGGGGGATTGGCAGTAATCCAACCGGATTCCCAACCTTTGTCAATAATCGAACATTCAATATTTTTGATCGTAACGGGGGGATTATGAATACCGAGAACACAGGAACCCTCACAGGGGGCGGGGCAGACTCTACCGGTAAATTCGGGGAAATTATTGGTTTTATGGAGGCGATCGAGGGCTTCTCGCCACAATCCTCGATAGATTAAATCATTCCATTCGGGAATCAGGTTATTAATCGGGCAACCACTGGCCATGCCACTAATTAGCGTTCCCGTGTGACAAAATGGTGTACCACAATCCATACAACGGGCGGCCTGATTGCGGAGTTTATCTTCTGGCATGGGAAGATGAAACTCATCCCAATTATGAAGGCGATCGAGGGGGGTAAGTTCGGAAGGAAGTTCACGCAGGAATTCGATAAAGCCAGTCGGTTTGCCCATAGTCTTTTTTATCTCTGTCGTTTATCCCCTATCTTCCTTCACAGTTCGATCGATCCCGCAACTTTACCGATTTCTTTAATCTTATCGGCAGCTCAGTGGACTAACAGGCGGTAATTTTGACAAATTCGGGAATTAACTGTGGCGGCGACCATTGACCGAATTGAGTTAAAAACAGGCGATTTCAAGAGTAAGGGGGCAATTCTAAGGGGATAGCCCCGATTATTCCCTTACGAAAATCATTGAGTAACTGCATGGCTGCCCTTTCTTTATCTTCTTGATATTTGAAATTGGCCAATTTTTCGATAAAATCCTCCCCGGTCATGTCTAGAGTATTCAACCCATAACGAGATTGTAAAAGTCCTTCATACTGTAAT
>NZ_JASJFF010000517.1:0-1189 GCF_030065435.1 Microcystis sp. M53603_WE2 | reverse complement strand
TGACTACTTACCATTATAGCACTCACGAGCAACCCTAGGGCTGGTTTTCTAATTTTTCTGGCTAGGGTTTCGATTGAAGGGGTCTTTGCAGACCCAGCGATGGTGAGCCGAGAACTTCATTACCAACCTTCAATATCTAGATTTTTCCCTGTTGGGAGAAATAGGGTGTGGGGTGTGGGGTTTTACCAGTTTTGAGGTGGCCAATTACCTAATTTTCAGGGAAAAAGTGCCTAAATTTCCCCCCGATCACTCCCATATCCAGTGCTTTTTGATTGACAAAAGGTCTAAAAGTCTTACCCAACAAGGTTTTTAGATTTATTCAGCCAGCCCTAATTACTCAGAATCTTGGGTAAAGTTGCACCAATGCTCGTCGGAATGAGATGTGTTCCGACTAGGTTCTTGGCTGGAGAATGAGCCATTAACTTCTTGCCATTGCCGGACTAGCAAAGATACTCCAGATCGAAACCCTAGCCAGAAAAATTAGAAAAACAGCCCTGGGGGTGCTTGCGAGTGCTATAAAGGTAAGTAGTCATCTCGATCGCCTACTTGTCCTAACTATGCCACGCACTCAACGTAACGATAATTTTATTGATAAATCTTTTACCGTCATGGCGGATATCATTTTAAAGATGCTCCCCGCCAATAAAAAAGCCAAGGAAGCCTTTGTTTATTACCGTGATGGGATGTCTGCCCAAGCTGACGGCGAATACGCCGAAGCCCTCGATAATTACTATGAGGCTTTAACATTAGAAGAGGATCCTAACGATCGCAGTTATATCCTCTACAATATCGGCATTATCCACGCTAGTAACGGCGAGCATGAAAAGGCTCTGGAATACTACGAAGAAGCTATCCAACTTAATCCCAGAATGCCCTCCGCTTTGAATAATATCGCCGTTATTTACCATTTTCAGGGGGAAAAAGCCAGAGAAGACGGTCAACAGGCCGAAGCGGAAGCACTCTACGACAAAGCGGCAGAATACTGGAAACAAGCCATCCGATTAGCCCCCAATAACTACATTGAAGCCCAAAACTGGCTGAAAATCACCGGGCGATCGGAAATTGATGTTTTCTTTTAAATTGAGGAGTCGGTCGTCAGGAGACAGGAGTCGGTCGTCAGGAGATAGGAGACGGGAGACGGGAGATTATTTTTATTTATTCTCCCCACACCCCACACCCCACACCCCAC